>NZ_DBMAFI010000021.1:0-62070 GCF_057864385.1 Bilophila sp.
TAAAACTCTTGAAATGGTAGACCTGACAATGGCACTTTTTGCCAGATTCCATGTCAATGGAAGCTGGAAAGATATTGCGTCATTATTTAGTTGACACCCTCAAAATATCATGGCAAAGAGCCGCTTGTGAGCTATTCTAAAGCCTACCCTCCCATAAATGCAATAATATAAACTAGTTAGTTATGCTATTTGAATAGCAATAGCATATATTGATAGTGATCACAAAAAATTTTGGTTCCCCTCAATGAGGGGACGGATACATACCTCATTTTTTAGATAAAACCATATGAAATATTTAATCTACTGCTATTTTCACCGATATAAAAACAGGTATTCCAGCCCATGAAGCAAGGTAACACCCCCTTGACTATTCGCCGAACCAGCTTGGGCTCCTATGCGCACTCCATTCTCAAAAACTGTGCAACCCAATCCTCGCTTTTATCCAGTTCTTCTCCCGGCACACGGCTTTCGTCCAGCAAAAATGCCGATGTTGGGGATGATAATACTTCAACCTCTCCGGCATGGGACAAAGCCGCCACTTTCTGAGGCGATTTTCATACCTTGCCCCCATTGTATACAACAATGGGAAATACCGGCGGCAATCCTTCTTTTTCACGTACATTTTCCGTCTTGACGAGATCAAGCAGAAGCAGGGTCGTATAGGACAGCGTTCTCAGGGTCATCCAGTGGTCGAGCGTGTCCTGGAACCCCAAAAACAACGCTACATAACACCAAGCCCCCTTTTACAGCCGACACGCCAGACAATATCGTCATGACGTTCCCGAAGGTCATCCGTCACATAACTATTCTATTTTCAAATAATATATTAATTCAATAGATTAAATATTAAAAATAGCCCTTTCATACACTTTTTAAGGTACTTTAAAAGGGCTATTTCTCGACATTATTGAAAACTCCCCAATTTCAGAGGTTCTCTTGTTTACGATCCTGTTGAACATGAATGTTTCAATTTACATAATCTTACCAATCCCCCTCGAAAATCAACCATGCTACAGCTTATATCCGAATATCGATTTTACGGAGGTTATAGCTATGAAAAGGCTTCCTATGCGACAATGGCAAATCGTCATGCTGATGATCCAGGGTAAACATCCCAAAAGACATTACCAGCATATTATCTATTCAGCGCACAATAGTCTATAAACATCAGGCGACTGTCAGAAAGTTATATGGTGTGCATGGAAGCATCGAACTCATACGGACAATAGTTTCAGAGTTGGCTACAAACATATCTGAATTTACGCTCACATCACGAGGAAAGGTAAGCGTATCTCATCGTCATGGTGATGTTCTTGTGACGCATGAGCTTTTGCAGCCCCATAAGCAGACCTCACCGGGCTGAACCAGCCAGGATGCGAAGGTATGTCTCATCGTAGCAGGGTGACGGCGTACAGATTATCACCGTCTTTCGGGGCCAGATTGAGCTTTCTGACGGCAGTCTGGAAGTAGGCGGGGTCTTGGTGAACGCTGTTTTCTTGCGGGGTTGCTGGAAGATGGGTTCCGCAGGTTTGCGTTTGTACGTCTGGAGCATCCTGACCATGTCCTCCGGCACTCGGCCGAAAACCCGCTTGCCTCCTTTCTGAATGATATAAAGGCTGCAGGCGTTGGCATCCACATCCTGTCCGCGCAGCTTAAAAATTTCTGTGGGTCGGAGTCCGGTTCGCAGGGAAAGCAGGGCCATGTCATGCAACTGCGGATGCCGCTTTTCGAGGTCGTCCAGAAGGGCTTTGGCTTCCTCTCTGGTCAGGAAACACAGTCTTTCATTGTTGGCTTTGACCATTTTCCAAGTACCGCCTTTGGTGGACAACGGTTGACTCCGCTCCACATTCCGGTAGCGACAGCACGGTTTATGGCGGAACGCATGAACGAAAAGATGTTGTTCACGGTCTGTCCGGCCAGAGTTTTCCGTTCCGCGCCTTGGTGTTGGACTTTCCTACTGCCTTTTTGGGCTTTGTATTCCCGATGGGCGTCTTCAGGAGCTGCGCCTTGAGACTGGAAAGCAAATTCGAGGTCAGCTCGACAACGGGCAGAGCGTGAATTTGCTCTTAAGGTGGGCGTTATATTGACTATAGTACTTACTGGTCAACGTATTTCCCTTCGCTCCTGTCCCATTCAAGATAGGCATCCACCAAGTCCCCGATGGTGACCTTATCCCGCTCAATGGGGTTGACGCCAGTGGCCTCAAACTCGGCAAGGAAGTTTGCCCGCTCCTTTCTGGCGTAGCCGGACGGATGCCCTTGCTGTGCCTGCCGACGGTTTTCCAGTGGCCTTTGCCATCGTGGTCTGCGTACCAGAAGCAGTAGATTTTTGTCGTACTCTCCAGTGCGCGGATCGCGCTTGACGGACTGGCGGAAAAAGACGCCCTCGAACTTGGTCTTTATGTATTTTCTTTCAGTTTCGCTACTCATATGAGTAGGTTAGAGGATACGACGAAAGAAGGCAAGATGCTTATCCAAAACTTATCCAAAATAGATTTTCAGGATAAAAATATTGACTATAATATATTGAATTTAATAATTATTTATCTCTTCATATTGGCAATATATGACCGAGAGAGCCCTTACACATCGGAGTAGTATGTCCAGCGTGGGTGCCTTCGCTTTATCCACACAGCATTTGACTGCATATTCACCGTATGGCGGATATGCACCCTTTTTCTACGATCTTCCCGCTGGCTGACGCTTAGGGAAGCTTCAGCATTAGCCATTTGGAATCCCCCAAACAACATCAACCTGCTGTTGGGAGCCTCCATCAGTCGTCCTTCCTCAAAGGCCCTGACATAGGATGTGGTTGTTTCATCTCCGCAGTATGGTGAACATACACCCCCTTTCTCCAGTTTTTCCGTTGATGGGCTATGGTTCCGGCATTTTATTGATTATTCCTTCGGAATTTCAAGAAATAAAGCATCAGCCATTTCCTGTGGCACAGCCTTTCCAAAAATCTGCCGCAGTCATTGAGAAGGCTCTGTCAGAGCACATGGTTGTTTTATTTCTTCAATATACTGAAATATATACTTTTTCCAATTTTTTCCGCTGGTGGGTTTCATGATTGGAGGATTTTATTGGTTATTTCTTTGGAATTTCAAGAAATAAAGCATCAACCGTTTTCTATAGCACAGCCATTGAGAACAAAAAATTTTCCGAAGACATAACGTTTTTTGGCCCTGCTTTTTTCTACAAAACGTCTTCTGACCGAAGGCAAGAATAAAAGGGTTGCAATTTTGCTCACCATCATCTCCAAGCCGAGGTTTTATGGTTGAGTATATATGCAAAATGGTTCTGTATTGCCTCACTTAGTAATTAAATTGAACACATTATCTACATAATAAGACGGAAATGGGTAACAGTACGTGCTGTGATGAATCTTATAAAAACGGTATAAAATAAAAATTGTATTTTTCATAATCAATAAACTGTGTAGAATTGTCATGTGACATACTAGCTACATATTTCCTTTATCCACACCTGTTTGTTTTACAAATACTGTTGTCTCTTCCTATTCTATTCCCCAAATCTCATCACCCGTATCTTGTGCGGCATCGGCTCGGATGATCCGTATATCCCGAATATCGTGACGAGACGCAAAAGATCCACACTTTTTCTTGCCGCAACCTTTACGGTATTGCCGTTCTGGAGGTATGCTTGTGCGTATAACGTGTCAGTCGTACAGCCCTACGGTACGGGATTCGCTGCACCGCTGACGCCAAAAACAACAGCGGGACGCCCGCCGCACCCACGCACTCTACAGTAGGAAAAGGAAACCATATGAGGAAAATTCTGTTTACGCTTGCCGCCTGCCTTTTGCTCGCCACGGCCGCGCAAGCCGAAACGCTGACCATCGGTGATGAAAATATCACTTACAATGTGCCCGGCGGCTATATGGCTGGCGACGAGGAGCCTTATATCAGCGTGCGCAGCTTCCTAACCGAGGTTTCCCCAAAAAACGTGCAGATTCTGGCCCTCTATGTGAACAAGGAAAGCCACAAAAAATTTTTGGATCCGGTGAACCACCGTCTAGAGAATTATTTCCTTTTGTCCACCCTGCGCCCGCTTGTGGACAAGGAATTGAGCGTCAAGGATTTCGCTGAACTGAAAAAAGGCTTTATCAAAGCGCAGGAACAATTGAAAATGGTGCTGAGACAGAAAGCCAACGATATGCTGAACAACGCCAGCGACGGCGCTTTGGGCATCGGCGCCATTGACAGTTTAGGCGTTTTCGATGCCAGTGATACCGGCTTTTCCTTCATGGCGGTCGTGGATCAGGTGAGCGATGCCGACGGACAGCGCACTGTGGACAAACAGAGCGCTATTTCTAGCTTCCTGCTGGCCCAAGGCAAAGTGATCATCATCAATCAATACCAAATCCTCGACCCGTCCAAGGACATGGCCCAACAACTGGACGCCGCCAAAACGCAGGCCCAGAAAATCCTCAAAGAGCTTGGCATCAAGCAAGGCGTGCCTTGGGCCTCGTATCTCGGCTCTTTTCCGACCAATATCCTGTTGTTTGCCGTGATCGGCGGACTGGTCGGCGGCCTAATCGGCAGGACGGTAAAAAACAGGAAAAATACGACCGCCTGAGGCTGGCTCCCATAGCCTGCGGGCAGGCGGAGGCTTCTGCCTCACACGGACAAAAATCCCTCGGCCTTATGGCTGTACGAGTTCAATCCTCGTTCCGGGCACCAAAAAAATAAACAGGTTACAATAAAACCTAACACTGTTTACATCTAAGAATAAGCCCCCTCAGTTTGCAACTTGTAAATGCAAATTCAGGGGGCTTTTCTTTTGTCCTTTTCCTTCTCTTTTCCAGCCCCTCCTTTTCCACCCCATATCACCCTTTCCCCATCATCCCCCGCTGACATCCTTCAATCTTTCTTAAAGCCTCTTTTTTCATAGCCCCTTCTACGGCCTCACGCGGCCCCATCCATCCCCACTTGCCAAGGACAGATCCGCCCATTCGCTTGGGGCCTTTTTTTGCGCCCAAATTTTGAAACACATAAATACTTTAAAATAAAGGATTATTTTATGAAAGACACCCGTTTTGCGCCCGAAAACGCCGACCGCACCCCCTCCCACAGCCTGCCCTTCCCTCCGCTTTTCGCCCGCCAGCTTGAGCTTGAGAAGGAAATGGCCGACCGGGGCCGGGATCGCTACTACACGACGGTGGCCCGCAACACGGAACGGAATGCGGAAGCGAATACCAGCTACGGGAAAATGCTCTTGAAACGCGGCATTGAGCCGATGGCGCAGGCCATCAGCGCCTTCATGGAGTCCGCCAGGCAAGGCGGCGCGGGACGGCGGCACAAGGCCGTGGGTATGCTCGAAGGGATGGACGTGCAGGTGGTGGCGTTCATCGCGCTGCGGAAGGTGCTCGACACGTTCAGCCAGTCCATGCCCTACCAGCGGGTGTCGATCCTCGTCGGTCGCGAGGTGGAGATGGAGAAGAAGCTGACGGAGTTGAAAGAGCAAGACCCCGACCGCTACCGGATGACGCAGCGGTACATCGCAGGCAGCAAGGCCCGGAAATACCGCCGCACCGTGCTGAACTACGCTTTCGGGAAAAGCATGACCGTGGAGTATGAACCGTGGGCCGAGGCGGACTGCCTGCACCTTGGGCAAAAGCTGATCGAGCTTGCCGTGGAATCGACGGGAATCTTCCAGATCGTCATGGCCCCGCCGAGCAAGAAGGTACAGGACAAAAAATCATTCAGAACATCCGTATATATCCTTGAACCCACCCCATCCTGCCGGGAGTGGGTCGAGCGCCACAAGGAGCACGCTTCCATGATGTACCCCGACTACCTCCCTACGCTCATTGAGCCGAAACCGTGGGAAGGGGCCGGCGGGGGCGGCTATTACTCGGATGTCCTGCCCCGGCTGTCCCTCGTGAAGACGGGGAACCTCGGCTACCTTGAAGCCCTCGACAAACGGATACAAGCGGGGGAGATGGACACGGTGATCAACGCCGTAAACGCGCTCCAGAATACGGGCTGGTCCATCAACCCCACGGTCTTCGAGGTGGCCTCATGCCTGTGGGACGAAACCGACGGGGGCGTCGCGGGTCTTCCGCCGCGTGACGGCTACCGCCTGCCGCCCTGCCCGACCTGCGGGGCCGACCTCACGGATACCGCCGCAGCCCACATCCGGCACGCCTGCCTCGACGCCCTGCCTTTGGAAGCCTTCAACGAGTGGAAAAAGGAGGCGTTCCGCATCCGGGAGCTCAACATCAGCCTGTTCGGGCAACGCATCGGGGTCGCCAAGACGCTCACGATGGCAGCGCGGTTCAAAAACGAGCCGCGCTTTTTCTTTCCCTACCAGCTCGACTTCCGGGGCCGCATCTACGCCGTGCCGTCCTACCTCACCCCGCAGGGTACGGATCTCGCCAAAGGGCTGCTCCGGTTCGCGGAGGGCAAACCGCTCGGCACCATGCAGGCCGTGCGCTGGCTGGCAATCCACGGCTCCAACTGCTTCGGCAACGACAAGGTGAGCCTCGACGACCGCCACTCGTGGGTGCTCCAACACCAGCGGGAAATCCTCGAATGCGCGGAAGACCCATTCAGCCATACATGGTGGCATGAGGCGGACGAGCCGTTCTGCTTCCTCGCCTTCTGCCTCGAATGGGCGGGCTACGTCCGGGAGGGGCTGGACTTCGTGAGCCGCATCCCCGTGGCGATGGACGGCACCTGCAACGGGCTGCAAATCTTCTCGCTCATCCTGCGGGACAAGGTGGGCGGCGCTGCCGTGAACCTCCTGCCCGCCGACAGGCCGCAGGACATCTACCAGATCGTGGCCGACAAGGTGATCGGCAAGCTCAAGGCCGACGCAGCGGATCCCGCCAAGGACGCCATGATCACGACCAAGGAAGGCAAGGCGTTCTACAACCCCGCAAAAAGCGCGGCGATCCTGCTCGACATGGACATCAACCGCAAAACCACCAAACGGCAGGTGATGGTGCTCCCCTACGGCGGCACCAAGGAATCCTGCCGGGAGTACAGCGAAGAATGGGTCAAGGACAAGATCCGCAACGGCTGCCCGCAGCTTCCCGAAGAGGTTTCGATCCGGGGCCTCTCCTTCTACCTCTCAACGCATGTGTGGGACGCGATAGGCGAAACCGTCATCGCGGCGCGGGACGCCATGAAGTACCTGCAAGACATGGCGGGCGTGATGAACAAGCTAAACCTGCCCATCAAGTGGACGACACCAGCCGGATTCCCGGTTGTACAGAAATATATGGAAATGAAAGAGCGGCAGATCAGAACACAAATAGGGGATAAAATCATCAAACCCTCGATCAGTGAGCCTACCAACAACATAAACAAACCCAAACAGAAATCCGCCATCTCCCCTAATTAGTACACAGCCTCGACGCGGCGGCCCTCATGAAGACCGTCAACGGATGCCTCGCACAACATATCAACCATTTTGCCATGATCCACGACAGCTACGGTACGCACGCCGCCGACTCCGTAGCCCTTGCCGCCACCTTGCGCCGAACGTTCGTGGAAATGTTCGGGGGCGAGGGCGTCAACCTGCTCGAACAGTGGAAAAACGAAGTTCTCGCCTCCGTGCCTGAGCCGATGCTGGCGGAACTTCCCGACCTTCCCGTCCTGCCGACCACAGGCGAACTGGAAGTCGGCGAAGTCCTCCATTCCCCCTTCTTTTTCGCCTGAATATCAGAAAAACTATTATACAATATCAAAACCTAGTTGGAATTAAGTCCTACCTACGGAGAGAGCACCCCCATCCACCCGTCCCCGCCGCAAGGGTCTGGAGGGGGTGTTCCCTCCCCTCTTCCCCTCATGTCCACCCGTCAACAACAAGGAGCCCCGCCATCGAAAAGCGACACCAACACATCACCAGCCGCCAGCCCATCCCCGCCGCCCTCCGCGACCTCATGGGCAGCGTCCCCCTGAAAGAAGCGGCCCGCGCAACCATGTCCGTGGCCGACGCCGTCCAGCATTCCCCCCTCAAAGGGGCGCGTCTGATGGGCCTGACCTGCGCCTTCCTCATGGCTGCGGAGTCGGCGGGCCTCCCCGTGCCCGACCTCATGGGCATGGCCCGGAACTGCATGAACGACGGCGAAGGCCGCCGCCCCGAATTCCGGGCGGTGGACGACTTCATCAACAACGAAATCCTTTAGAGGAGCACACCACATGGCAACGACCCCTGAAAAGAAGAAGCGCACCACCTACGCCACCCCCAAGGGCGAGTCCCTGTTCGCCCACCTCGTCAACGTGGACTACGGCACGGAGCAGTACCCCGACGAAAAGGGCAGCTTCAACGTCACGCTGGCCCTTGACGCCGACGCCGCCGCAAAGCTCGACGATCTCATCGCCCACGAGGTCGACGCCGCCCGCGCCGAGGCCGAAGAAAAGTTCGACGGCTTGAAGCCGCAGACCAAAAAGAAGTTCGGCGAGGTCAAGTTCAACGAGGTCGGCCCGGAAGAATACGACCGCGAGGGCAACCCCACGGGGCGCAGGCTTTTCCGCTTCAAGACGGGCGCGTTCTACGAAAACCGTCAGGGCGTCAAAGTCCAGCGCAAAGTCCCCCTGTTCGACTCCATGCAGCAGCCCGTCAAGCTGCCCGACGAACCCGGCAACGGCTCCGTCATCCGCGTCGCCTTCTGCTGTGCGCCCTACTTCGTCGAAGGTCAGGGCATGGGCGGCCTCTCGCTCTACCTGAACGCCGTGCAGATCATCAAACTGAACGCTTCCGGCGAACGATCCGCCGCCGACTACGGCTTCGGCGCGGAAGAAGGCGGGTTCACGTCCGACGGCACGGACGCAGCCGCTTCCCCGGACATGGCGGAAACCGCCGATGACGTTCCGCAGTTCTAGCAGAAGCCGGGCCGCGCAATACGCCCGCTGGAACGAGGTCAGGCGGCGCACGGGCTACCGCAGCCAGTTCGAGGCCGACATCGCGGCATCCCTCGAAGGTACGGGGGCGGCCTATGAATCGGCCCGCCTGCCGTATTCCGTCACCACGACGGCGACCTACACGCCCGACTGGATATTGCCCGGCCAGTGCATCCTCATCGAAGCCAAAGGCGAACTCGGCAAGGCCGACCGGGACAAGATGCTGCTCATCAGGCAGCAGTACCCCCATCTCGACATCCGCTTCGTGCTCCAGACGCCCAACGCGAAACTCACAAAGACCGTCACGCAGGCGGACTGGTGCGAGAAGAACGGCTTCCCGTGGTGCAAAGGGCCGACGGTTCCCGACGGCTGGCTGAAACACAGGCCCGGCGTCAGGAGCAGGCGGGCGTTCGCGGCGGCAACGGGAACAACACCCCATGAACAGCAGAAAAAACGACAAAAGCAGTGAGCGGCACTCCCATGAAGACAGCACATTCTCCCATCACGAGCCCTGCCCGCAATGCAGGCGGAACGGCGGCGACCGGAACGGCGACAACCTCGCACGCTACAGCGACGGGCACGGCTACTGCCATGCGTGCGGCTACTACGAAACCGCTCAAGGAGGTTCTGGGCGCATGGACAGGCAGAAAGGCCCCGTTCCGTTCGATCCCGTCCCGGTAACGTTCATGCCCCTGAAAGCGCGGGGCATCACGCAGGAAACATGCGAGCACTTCGGGTACGGCATCGGCAAGGTTGGGGACAAATACTGCCACGCCGCCCCGCTCTACGACCATGAAGGCGTCCTCGTGGCCCAACACCTGCGCTTCGAGGGCAAGGAGTTCCGCTGGCGCGGATCCGCATCCAAGGCCGCGCTGTTCGGGCAGAACCTCTGGCGGCGGGGCGGCAGGAAGGCCATCGTCACCGAAGGCGAAATCGACTGCCTCTCCATCAGCCAGCTTCAAGGCAACAAATGGCCCGTGGTCAGCCTGCCCAACGGCTCCAGCTCCGGGGCAAAATACATCCGGGCCAGCCTCGAATGGCTGGAATCGTTCGACGAGGTGGTCTTCGCCTTCGACATGGACGAACCGGGACAGAAGGCCGCCAGGGAATGCGCCCTCCTGCTCAGTCCGGGCAAGGCCAAGATCGCCCGCCTCCCGATGAAGGACGCCAACGACTGCCTCGTGGCGGGCAAGGGCAAGGAGCTCATCGACGCCCTGTGGGGCGCGGTTCCCTATCGTCCCGACGGCATCCGATCCGGTGCCGAACTGTGGGACGACATCAGGAAGCCCCCGCCAGCGGGCTACGACATCCCCTATCCGGGCCTGAACGCCAAGCTCGGCGGGGTGCGCCTCGGCGAACTCGTGCTGTTCACGGCGGGATCGGGCATCGGCAAGTCCACCATCGTCAACGAAATCGCCTACCACCTCATGATGGCGCACGGGCTCACGCTCGGCGTCATGGCCCTTGAAGAAAACCCCGCCCGCAACGCCCGCCGCTACCTCGGCATCCGCCTCAACAAGCCCCTGCACCTGCCCGCCGCCCACGCAAGCGTGCCCGAAGCCGACCTGAAAGCCGCCTTCGACGCCGTGATGGGCAACGGGAAATGGTACATCTACGACCACTTCGGATCATCCGACATCGACACGCTCCTGTCGAAGCTGCGCTACCTCGCGGTGGGCCTCGGCTGCAAGGCCATCGTGCTCGACCACATCTCCATCGTGGTGTCGGGCCTCGACGAGAGCGAAGGCGAGTCCGAACGCAAGGTCATCGACAAGCTCATGACCCGGCTGCGCTCCCTCATCGAAGAGACGGGCATCCTCGTGCTGGCGGTCGTCCACCTGAAACGCCCCGACAAGGGCAAAAGCTACAACGAGGGCCGCCCGGTCAGCCTCACGGATCTGCGCGGCTCCGGCAGCCTCGAACAGGTGTCGGACGTGGTGGTCAGCCTCGAACGCGACCAGCAGGGCGACGAACCGGACACGGCGACCGTCCGCGTCCTGAAAAACCGTCCCCTCGGCATCACCGGGCTGGCGGGCACGGTCAGGTACGACCGGGAAACAGGGCGGCTCCTGCCCTGCGGCGATGGCGGCGGCATGGGCGGGGCGGCCTACGGATTCCAGAAGGAAGGGACGCCCGCAGCCTCTCCACAGTCCCCGCCCCCGCCGTGGGAGGACAGCGGCAACACCAGAGAACAACAAGAAAAGGAGTTTTGATATGGCGGCCGTAACCAAGGAACAGCGCAACTACGCCGTGTCCCGCATCCGTGAGGCAGGCACGAAAAAAGTAAACGTCTACAAGGAACGCTCCTGCCTTCTCCGCGAGGAACGCAAGCTGACGGATGCCGAAAAACGGGAACTCGTTTACGCCGGGGCGGTTCCCCTACGCCCTGACCTCTCAACCTACGACATACGCAACTGCTTCGACTTTTCGGCTTTTGAAAACAAGGCCGAATACGATGAGAAAAAACTCAGGGCCTTCTCCGAAAAAACGGAAAAGGAAATCGCCAAGGCCATCGACGCGATCATGCTTGGCGACGCGGCGGACATCATGAAGGTCATTGCGGATTTTGAAAAGAAAATGAACGGATAGGAGTTTTGATATGAAAGCGCAGATTCAGGTTTTCCAGCATGATGTTTTTGGTTCCCTTCGCGTCCTCAGAAAGGACGCACAGGGCGAACCGTGGTTTGTGGCGAAGGACGTATGTGGATGTCTCGGTCTGGGAAATATTTCAGAGGCATTGCGGGGACTCGACGAAGACGAAAAGATTACCCTCAGCAATCCTGAGGGTAATCCAAGAGCCGGAATTTCTCATCAAATGAATGTGATATCCGAACCCGGCCTGTATTCCCTCATCCTCCGTTCCCGCAAGCCGGAAGCCAAGGCGTTCAAGCGGTGGGTGACGCACGACATCCTTCCCGCCATCCGCAAGACGGGCGGGTATCTGGCAACGAAGCCCGACGACACGCCGGAAACCATCCTCGCCCGCGCCGTGCTCATCGCGCAGGACACCATCAGGCGCGTCGAAGCCGAACGCGACGAGGCCGTGCGCACCAAAGCGTGGATCGGCAGCAGGCGCGAGGCGACCGCGATGGCGACCGCCGCTTCCGCCGCACGCCGCGCCAAGGCCCTTGAAGCGCAGCTCGGCCTTGCGGGGGATTACCTCGCCGTAAAGGGCATCAAATGGCTCCCGGAGATCTTCGACCTGACCAAAGGCGGCACCTACTCGCAGATCGGCAAGTACCTCAAACGGCTCTCCCTGACCGGAAACTACATGGTGAAGGCCGCCCCCGACAGCCTGCACGAGTCCGTGGGCCTGTACCACAAGGACGTCATCGCCCTGTTCAGGAAACAGCTTGATGAAATCCCCTCGCTCCTGCGGAAGTATCGCCATGCCAGCGCCCCGCAAGCGTGAGCCCTACCCCGGCTTCGATTGGTCATGGGTTCCCGCCCCGGAAACGCCCGCCCTGCTCTTCGACATCGAAACGGACGGGCTTCTTGACGAAACCTCCACCATCCATTGCCTCTGCGCGAAGGACTTCCTTACCGGGGAGTCCTTTTCGTTTGGGCCGGGGGAGATCGAAGACGGCCTCACGCTGCTCTCGGCGGCCCCGCTCCTCGTGGCGCACAACGGCCTGTGCTTCGACGCCCCGGCAATCCGAAAGCTCTATCCAAGGGTAACTTTTCCACCCCTTTTTGATACCCTGACCGCCTCCCGGCTCATCTGGCCCAACCTCAAGGATCTCGACTTCACCGCGCTCCGCAAGAAATCCTGCCGTTTCCCGCCCAAACTCACGGGCAGCCACAGCCTCGACGCATGGGGCCAACGGCTCGGCGTCATGAAGGGCGACTACGGCAAGACGACCGAAAACGCATGGGATCGCTGGTCGGAAGCCATGCAGCGGTATTGCGAACAGGATGTCGCAGTCCTCGAAGCCCTGTACCGCCACATCCTCAACCAGCGTTACAGCCCCGAAGCCCTCGCCCTTGAGCACGCATTCCAGACCGTCATCTTCCATCAGGAACGGGCGGGCGTGTGGTTCGACGAGCGGGCGGCGCAGTCCCTGTACGCGGAACTCGCGGCAAAGCGGAACGATGCCGCCACCGCCTTGCAGGAGGTTTTCCCGCCCAAACGAATCGAGGAAATCTTCATCCCCAAGGCCAACAACCGGGCACGGGGCTACGTCAAAGGCGTCCCGTTCACCAAAGTCAGATACGAACCCTTCAACCCGGCCTCACGGCAGCAGATAGCCGACCGCCTCATGGAGAAGCACGGCTGGAAGCCTTCCGAGTTCACGGACACGGGGCAGCCCAAGGTGGATGAGGATGTGCTCGCCAGCCTTCCTTTCCCCGAATGCAAGCCGCTCGTGGACTACCTCGAACTCTTGAAGATCATCGGGATGCTGGCGGAAGGGAAAAACGGCTGGCTCAAGCTGGTCGGCCCGGACGGGCGCATCCACGGCAAGGTCATCACCAACGGGGCCGTCACCGGGCGCTGCACCCACAACTCCCCAAACCTCGCGCAGATCCCGGCACGGGGCCAGTACGGGAAACACTGCCGCGCCCTGTTCGCCGCGCCGCCCGGTCAGGTCATGGTCGGGGCCGACGCCAGCGGGCTTGAACTGCGGATGCTGGCCCACTACCTCGCGGCCTACGACGGCGGGGCCTACGCCAAGGTGCTGCTCGAAGGCGACATCCACACAGCCAACCAGCACGCGGCGGGGCTCGAAACCCGCGACAACGCGAAGACGTTCATCTACGCCTTCCTCTACGGGGCCGGGGATGAAAAGCTCGGCTCCATCGTCGCACCCCTCGCCTCTTCCGCCGTCCAGACCAAACGGGGACGGGCGCTCAAGGCCCGCTTCTTCCGGTCACTGCCCGCCATAAAACGGCTCATCGACGACGTGCAGGGCGTCCTCACAGGCCCCAACAAGCGCCCCTACCTCATCGGCATCGACGGGCGGCATCTGCCTATCCGCTCTTCCCACTCGGCCCTGAACACGCTCCTGCAATCCGCCGGGGCCGTGCTCATGAAACTCGCCACGGTCATCTTCCATAAGGAAGCGCAACGGCGGGGATTCAAGTTGGGAGAGGACTATGTGCAGGTATTACACGTCCACGACGAGGCTCAGTTCAACACCGCCCCGGAAAAAGCCGACGCCCTCGGCAAACTCTTTGTGGAATCCATCGAGCTTGCGGGGCGTCATTTCGGGATGCGGTGCCCGACGACCGGGGAATACAAGGTCGGGGCGAATTGGGCTGAAACACATTAGTTTCTTTCTATAGGGGCACAGTCTTTAACTAAAAGGATAGGGCCTTTTACTCCAGAATAAAAGTCAATAGATCCTTCATGCTCAAGGATAGCAGCAATACGTGACATTTCCCATGTACTCCATTTCAATTTATTTTTATCGGATATATTTTTTAATATTCGATATAAAGAACCTCTCTCTTGAGAGAGAGAAAATGATTCCCCCTTCTTAGCGAGTTTGCGTAGAAGAGTATTCCAGTGCTTATTTTCTATGTATTGACTATGTTCCATCTTTTCATCAAATATTTCGATACCTCCAAGTATTCTTCTATAAAAAAATAAACTAGGTTTCCCCTTTGATGTTCCTATCGTCTGTAAACCTTTCATGACTTCCCCTTTTTTCTTTCTATATACACTAAAGGATACTTATATGTCCAACACCACTTATTCCCTCCTCCCCGTCACCCGCATCGCCACGGCCCCCCGCGCCCACGCCGACATCACCATCGGCTTTTCCAAGCGCGGCGATTTGTCCCTCATCTTTTCCCCGGCCTTCCTTGCCGAACATGAAGCCCTCGGCGTCGGCTCCAAGATTCTACTCGCCTACAGCGCGGAAGCCAAGAAGCTCCTTGTCGCGCCGCCTTCCGCCGGGCAGAAGGAACACCTGCGCACGGTACGCAAGCGTGCGGGCTTTCCCGGCGCGGGCTGCGTGGTCGTCTCGGCCCAGAACCTTCCCGAAGACATGCCGCGCCCCGAAAAACAGCGCGAACCCGTGCTGTGGGAACCGGAAGAAAACGGCGCGGTGGCCCTCGACCTCAGCCGCTTCGCGTAACCCTCATGAACCCCGCCCTGTTCTCTTCCGCCAAGGAAGATTGGGAAACTCCCCGCGAGTTCTTTGAACGGCTCGACGGGGAGTTCCGTTTTGATCTGGACGTGTGCGCCTTCCCCCACAACGCCAAGTGCCCCGCCTACTTCACCAAGGAAGACGACGGGCTGGCGCAGGATTGGGGGCGGCGCACCTGTTGGATGAACCCGCCCTACGGCAAGGCTATCAAGTCATGGATGGCGAAGGCCCTCGACGCTTCCCGGCGCGGGGCCACGGTCGTCTGCCTCGTGCCGTCACGCACCGACACGGCATGGTGGCACGACACGGTGATCGCAGGCGGCGCGGAAGTCCGCTTCGTCCGGGGCAGGCTCCGGTTCGCCGGGGCCGAGCATCCGGCACCCTTCCCGTCGGCGGTGGTGATTTTCAGGCCGCCGTTGCCGCCTTCACAGCAAAAGGAAACGAACGATGAAAACAACAATCCTCAGCGAATACGGCTTCCATGAAGCCCTGCTCGGCATGGGCCTCAGCTACGGCAAGACCTCCGGCGTCACCTCCCTGTGGGACATCCGCGACGATGCGGGCCTCAAGGAACGCGCCTTGAAACTCGCTGGCCTCGGCAAGGGGCACGACAAGTTCCTGCGCATGATCGTCGCCACCCTCGACGTCACGGCCCCGCTGTATTGGTGGAAGCAGTTCGACACCTACAAGATCGGTACGGCCGCGCAGTCGGAATCCACCATGCACACGCTCATGAAGGCCCCGCTCACCCCGGAAATGTTCGAGGGCGGGCTTGCCGATCATCTGCTCGGACATCTTGAGGGACTGCGGCAGCGCGGGGATTTCGCCACCCTGAACCGCTGCCTTCCGCAATCCTTCCTCCAGCGGCGCATCGTGCAGACCAACTACGCGGCTCTCGCCAACATCATTGTCCAGCGCAGGGGGCACAAGCTCCCCGAATGGAAAACCTTCATCGAATCCGTGCTGTGGGGCGTGCAGCGTCCCGAACTGCTGCGGAAAGCGGCTGCGATGGGAGGCCGCCATGAACCAAACGCCGCCTAATCCGTACCTGCTCATCGACGCTGACGTGCTGGCCTACCGCGCCGCAGCCGGGGCCGAAAGGCTCATCTGCTTCGAGGAGGACGCCTGTTTCCCGCTGTGTTCCCTCGCGGACGCCCAAGCCGCCTTCTTCGGGCAGCTTTACGCCATCCTCGATCGGCTCGGCGCCAGCGACTATGCCCTGTGCTTCTCCGACGACCGCAACGGCGGCTTCCGGCGCAAGCTGTTCCCCGGCTACAAGGCCAACCGCGACGGCAAGCCCCGCCCCGTGGCCCTCAAGTTCCTGCGCGAGGCCCTGATGCGCGACGCTGCGGACGCCCCCGTCCACATCAAGCCCGGCCTCGAAGCCGACGACTGCCTCGGCATCCTCGCCACCCTGCCCTCGTTCATGCGCGGGCGGCACAAGGTCATCGTCAGCGTGGACAAGGACATGAAGGCCATCCCCGGCTTCTTTTACGACATGGGCAAGCCCGGCCTCGGCATCCAGCCCGTCAGCCGGGAAGACGCCGACCTCTGGCACATGACCCAAACCCTCATCGGGGACGCCGCCGACGGCTACCCCGGCTGCCCGAAAATCGGCCCCATGACCGCGAAGAAGCTGTTCGACGGCATCCCCCGCGATTACGGACACCTCTGGCCCGTAGTGGCCGATGCCTTCGAGAAGGCGGGCTTCGGGGAAGCGGAAGCCGTCACGCAGGCAAGGCTGGCCCGTATCCTGCGGGCCGAAGATTGGGACTTCAACACAAAGGAAGTGAAACTATGGACACCGCCCCGTCCCTGCAAGACCGGATAAGGCCGCCCTACTACACCCGGTTCCGCATCGAGCCGTTGGCCTTCATCGCCATGAACCATCTGGATTTCCTGCAAGGGAACATCATCAAATACGTCTGCCGCTACGAAGGCAAGAACGGCGTGGAAGACCTCATGAAGGCCCGCCGCTACCTCGACGAACTCATCAACAGAACGCAAACGGAGGAAGGCCGGAATGCGGCACCAACACGATAACGATCATCTCGCCATGCTCGCCGAGTTCATGACCGCGATGGAACAGCCCGTCAGCCAAGGCTGGGAAGACCTCGAAGGCATCAGGCTCGGCTTGAAGCTCATTGAAGAAGAAACGGAAGAGTTCCGGGAAGCGGTGGAAAACCTCTTCGAGAACACCGAATGCGGAGAAGGCGAGGACGTCCTCAACGACAACCGCGAAGACCTCACCAAGGAACTCGCGGATCTCGTCTACGTTTGCTGGTGGCTTGCCGCCAGAATCGGCATCGACCTGAACGCAACCCTGCGCCTTGTCCACGCCTCGAACATGTCGAAGCTCGGCCCTGACGGAAAGCCCGTCAAACGCGGAGACGGCAAAGTCCTCAAGGGGCCGAACTACCGCGCTCCCGATCTGTCCGACATTGTGCGGCACGCCCCCGTCACCCTCGCCTGATTTCCCATTCCCCACATAAAAAGGATACGCCCCATGCCTACGCTCTATCTCATGTGCGGCCTGCCGGGTTCCGGCAAGTCCACCTACATCAACCGCCACCTTGTCCCCAAAGGCGTGCAGGTCGTTTGCCCGGACGATCTGCGCCTCACCTACGGCCACGCCTTTTATGGCCCGCTTGAACCCCTCATCCACGCACAGGCCGCCCAGATCGTCCGCGCCCTCATGCACCGGGGCCTCGACATCGTGGTGGACGAATGCCATGTCCGCATCGAACACCTGCGCAAGTGGAACGGCCTGATCAAGGCGTTCGGCTATGATGCCAAACTCATCCGCATTGTGGCCCCCGTCGAGGAATGCAAAGCCAGACGCGCCGCAGGGGAGCCCGGATTCCCGCTTGAAGTCATCGACCGCATGAATGCCGCCCTGCTCGAAAACTGGATGCTCATCAAGGCCGCCTACCGGGATCATATGCTCACGATCATCCCCGACGCTGCGGACGGAGGCGGGGAAGCATGATCGCCTACTCCCAATCCTACGACCCGGAGTTCTGCCGACTCATCGAAAGGCTCTTCGAGAAATACCCCGAAGAGCTTTTTCGTATCGAAGGCATCCACCCCGACCAGCTCGATCTGCATCGGGTGAGCCGGGAGTTCTTCAAGAGGCGGCCCGTTGAAACCGCCACCGCCGATCACTCCATCGACGGCAACGCCAACGTCAGCGGCAAGGACGTCATCACCTTCAACTATGAGGTGCCCAAGGCCCTCATGAAGATGAACTCCCTGTACAACCTGTGGAATGCCCTGCGGGAAAAGGAGGGGCAGGAAAGGGCCGACGCCTGCATCGAAACCGAGATCATGGGCCTCATCTACATCAACGACGCCTACGACATCGGACGCCCGTACTGCTTCAACTACTCCACCTACGACATCGCGCTGGAAGGGCTGCCGATGGGCGGGAGGCTGGAAGTCGATCCCCCCAAGACGCTCTTCGCCTTTCTGCGGCAGGTGGAGCAGTTCACGGTCTACGCGGCGAACTCCACCCTTGGAGCCACGGGGCTGGCCGACCTGCTCATCGTCGCCAGCCGCTATGTGGACAAAATCTTCGAGAACGACGGCATGGACGGGCACATCCGGGCAGCCGGGCATGATCCTCTGGGCGATCTGCGGACGGAAGACGTCTGGAGGTATGTGCATGAATCCCTGACCAGCCTCATCTACACCCTGAATTGGGAGTTTCGGGGCAACCAGTCCCCGTTCACCAACGTCAGCGTGTACGACCGCCACTTCCTCGGACAGCTCGTGCCGACCTACGTCATCGAGGGCAAGGCCCCGCACATGGGCACCATCGAACAGGTGCAGGACATTTTCCTTGCGGCGTACAACGAAACCCTCTCCCGCACGCCCATCACCTTCCCGGTCGTCACGGCCTGCTTCTCCGTGGGGCAGGGCGGCGACGACACACGGGAGATCAAGGATCAATGGTTCCTTGAAAAGATCGCCAAAGCCAACCTGAAATACGGCTTCATCAACATCTACTGCGGGGAATCCTCGACCCTCAGTTCATGCTGCCGTTTGCGCTCCTCCGTCTCCGATCTCGGCTACGCCAATTCCTTCGGGGCGGGCAGCACCAAAATCGGCAGCCTCGGCGTGGTGACGCTCAACCTTCCGAAGCTCGCGGGCGCAAGCAGGGATCTTGAAGAGTTCCTTTGCTTCATCGCCCCTGTCGTCCGGGAGGCGGCCGCCATCAACGCCGCCAAACGCGGCTTCATCAAAGACCGCATCGCCCGCGGCTCCCTGCCGCTGTACACGATGGGCTTCATGGATCTTTCCCGCCAGTACAGCACATGCGGCTTTACGGGGCTGTACGAGGCGCTCGCCATGTTGGGCCACGACATGCGGACGGATGAAGGGCTTGAGGCCGCCGAGCGCGTCCTTGCCGCGATCAATGCGGAAAATGCGAAGATGTCCAAGAAGTACGGCGCTCCGCACAACATGGAGCAGGTGCCGGGGGAAAGTTCCGCCGTGAAGCTGGCCCGGAAGGACGCCCTGCTCGGCTATGAGCTTCATGAGGGCGAGGCCCCCGCCCTCTACTCCAACCAGTTCCTCCCCCTGTGGGCGGAAGGCGCGGACGTGCTCGACCGCATCCGGGTGCAGGGCGCGCTTGATTCCCTGTGTACCGGAGGGGCCGTCTGCCATCTGAACATCGGCTCGGAAATCACGGACGCCGAAGTGATGAAGGCCCTGATCGTCCATGCCGCCGAAAGCGGCGTCGTGTACTTCGCGGTGAATTACCAAATCAACCGCTGCGCGGATGGGCACATGACCGTGGGCCACAATGCCGAAACCTGCCCCATCTGCAAGAAACCCATCACGGATGCCTACACCCGCGTCGTGGGCTTCCTCACCAACACCAAACACTGGAACAAAACCCGGCGCGAACACGATTGGCCGGAAAGGAAATTCGCCCATGCATGAGTTCTTGTTTTACGCCCTGTCCACTTTCGTCGGGTTCACCGCAGCCTTCGTCCTGCTCTACTTCTTCGCGGAGTGGCGGGAGAAGCGCCAACAGGAAAAGTACAAAACGGGCATCTGGGGAAAGTAGGGGGAAACGCTATGGAAACACTCGCCTACATCATCTTCGTCCTCATCTGGTGCGGCAACCTCGCCTTCCTCGCCTTCGGCATCCTCGCCTGCATCGCCATCGTCGGGGCTGCCAAAACACTCAGGCGGCGCATCAATGAGGGGGCGTTGGATGAGGAAATCCGCACGGCCATAGACGAACACATCCGCAAAGAAACGGAAAAGGGACGGAACCATGCTGACCATCATCGGCTCGCAATTCAACCCGACGCATAACGCCTTTGAAATCTACGTCTCCGGGTGCAAGCGCCGTTGCCCCGGCTGCCACAACCCCGAAGCGCAGGCGTTCGGCAAGGGCAAGTCCGCCCGGCTGTGGATGAACGAGAACCGCTTCAAATTGAAGACCGGAACCTTCTCCCGGATCTGGATACTCGGCGGGGATCTCATGGATCAGCCCCACCACGAGGCATACGAGTTCGTCCGCGATCTGCGCCGCATCATGCCGAAAAGCATGGAGCTTTGGCTGTGGACGGGCCACGGGTTCGATGACGTCCCGCTCCGCATCCTCGGCGAGTTCGACGTGGTGAAGGCCGGGGCCTACCGCGAGGATCTGCCCGGCCATACCGTGGCCTACGGGGATGAAGAGGACGGCGGCCCCCACATGCTGGCCCTCGCCTCGAACAACCAACAGCTCCACTTTATCCGCAAAGGAGAAACCCATGCCTGACGTGCAAAACCTGAGCGCCGTCCCCGGCCTGTCCCGCGATCTGGTGGACGCGCTGGATCGCCTGTGGCCCGAACGCTGCCCCAACCCCATGCAGGCCGAACGGGAAATCTGGATGTACGCCGGGGCGCGGGATGTGGTGCGCAAGCTCCGAACCGTGCTGGAAAAACAGGAGAACGCCAACAATGCCCCATTCAGCGGCCCCGACCCTCGAAGGCTTGCTCGACTGTAGGTGCGACGTACCGGGCTGCAACCAGCTCCTCGACGCCCACCTTGCCGATCTCTACACGGCCCTGAAAGCCGGACGCCTCGACCGCTGCCTCTTCCACGACGCCCTCGACCTCCCCTTCGGCCTTTTCAAGAAGATCGTCCGCTCCAAGGATGTCTGGTGCTATGCCGGATGGTCAAAGGAGACGGGCACGCCGCTGGCCCTCGCCCTGCTCGACAGGTTTCAGGGCCGGACGGCGTACCTGCATTTCACGTTCTTCCGGGGCGAAGGGTTCGAGCGGCGGATCGAAATCGGCAGGGCGTTCATGGGCTTCATCTTCACGCACGGCAGCAACCTCGCCTGCCTGCTCGCCCTCACGCCCGTGAAGTTCCGGCACTCGTGGCGCTACGGGCTTGACCTCGGCTTTGAACGGCTCGGCGTCATCCCCGGAGCCTGCACCCTCGCGGACAGGCGGAACGGCACGCTGGCCTGCGCCGACGGCATGTTGCTCAAACTCGACAACCCCAACCTTTAACCCCAAAAGGAGGCTCTATGGGAGGAGGACTTTTCGGCGGCGGTTCCAAACCCACCGTCACCAAGGCCCCCGAACCGACCGTGGCCGCCACTCCCCCGCCCCCGGAGGAGACCGCCGAAGCCCCGGTCATCGACGAAACGTCCAAGCGCAAGCAAAGCCAGAGCCAGCGGCGCGGCACCTCGGCCCTGCGCATCAACCTGAACATCGGCGGCGGCAACATGGGAGGCGGCACCAGTGGCCTCAGCATCCCAAGATAACGCCCTCGACCCGAAGCGCCGCACACGCGGCCCCGTCGCCCCGCATCTTCATGGGGATAAGCTCCTGCCGCCGGAAGAAATCGACAAAATGATCGCTACGGCAGCAAAGGAAGAAGCGCCGCTGGCGGGATTCCAAAGCGGTGCCAATCTCGACAGGATCATCTTTGAAACGCCGGAAGGCTCCCACGTCTTGGGGCAACTCTCCAAGGCGCAGGCCCAAAACATGCTGCGGGCCAAAGGCGCTCAGACGCATGAGCAGATCCTAGAGAAATGCCTCGACGATCTCGACGGGGTAGGCTTGAACTACCGAGATCAGATGCGCCGGGGAAAGGCCGCCCTGAAAAACATACGGGAGGCTCTTCAAGTCGCTTCGGAAACGCGAGCCGCCGTCTATAACCTCACCGACCTCTCCATAGCCTATGCAAGACGCATCGTTATGGGGACTGCCACGCCTCTGGATCGGGCGCGGTATCTCCTGCTTTCCAAAAACCTGCAAGAGTTCCTTGTCCTTAACGCCGATATGGGCACAACGGCGGGCCGCCTGCTCGAATCGCGCAAACTCGTCATTGACGGGGAAAAGGCTCTGAAAATGGCGGGAACGCCCGATGCCGACGCACGCGCCAAGAACTGGTTCCAGACCGCCGATCTCACGGATGCCAATGCCCTTGATTACCTTCGGAAGGCGGGCATGAGCGATGAACAGATCATCGACGCGGCCCGCGCCCAACTCGCCTGCGGAAGCCGGGCCGGGGAAGTCCAACTCCTCAAACAGATAAAACCGGGATTCTCGCTCTTCGACACCGCGCTGGAGATGCGGGTGAACGGTATGCTCAGCGGCCCGATCACCCCGACAGTCAACGCAGCTTCTTCCGGCTTCAACCTGCTTCTGAAACCGGGGGAAAAGATGATCGGCGGGATAATCGAAGGCGTCAGGAGCGGCGATTGGGATGTAGCCAAGAAAGCGGCCCGCATCTATCAGGGATATGCTTCCTTTACCGTGGATGCGTTCCGCATGGCGGGAAAAGCGTTCAAGCTCGGCGACGGCATTCTGGACGTTTCCGGCTCCAAGGTAGAAATGCTCCCACAGCAACTCACCTACGAACGCATCCGAAACAGCCTCCTGCGCAAGCGCCCGGAGGGTTCCGAACTTGGCCCCATCGAAGAGCAGATGGCACGAGCGGCGGGATGGTTGGGGACGATGTGCAGAATACCCACGCGCCTGATGATGGGAACGGATGAGTTCTACAAACAAGTCGCCTTCCGCTCCCACCTGCGGGCTTCCTTGATTGAACGCGGCGAACGGCAGGGCCTTTCCGGGGATGCCCTCAACGAATACGTTCGACAAAACTTCGATGGGGCTTTCCGCCCGGATGGTGCCGTCGCCAAAGGCGAACTTACGGCGGATTCCCTCCAGTTCGCACGCGAAGTGACATGGACGGAAGATCTGACCGGAACAACGGGGAAAGCTATACAGCACATGCTACAGGAAGCCCCCCAACTTCGCCTCATTTTACCTTTCCACAAAACGCCGACCAATCTCCTCTATGATACCCTGCGCCATGCCCCTTATCTGGCTCCGGGATCAAAGGAATGGTCTGATATGTGGAAGGCGTTTCGAGCAGGGGGCGAGGCAAGGGCTGATGTGCTTGGACGTATCAGCACCGGAGCCATGATTATGGGGTTAGCCCACCACCTCGTTTCCGAAGGTCTTATCACTGGCGCTCCCCCAGAGAATCCTAAAGAGCGTGAACTCTATCTGGCGAACGGGATCAAACCTTATTCCTTCAAGTTTGGGGATGATTGGATCGAATACAGACGCTTCGATCCAATCGGTATGATTCTGGGAACTTACGTGGATGTCTATAACTCCCTTGCCGACAGCGAAGGGGAAGGGGGCGATGCCAGAGTTGATATGGCGGAACAGGCGATCTGGGCCGCGTTCATCAGCGTCATTACAAACCTCAAAGATAAAACCTACATGCAGGGCGTCAGCGAAATCGTCGAAGCCGTCAACAATCCTGATAGCCGACTGGTCAGCTACGCCGGAAGAATGTCCTCCACGTTCATCCCCTATTCCGGCCTGCTCCGCTTTCATCGGAATAAATGGGGCGATCCGGTACAGAGGGAAATGGAGCGCTATACGGACTACCTGAAAAACACATCCTCCTTCTTCTCCAAGGACTTGCCTGCAAGATACAGTTGGCTGACGGGAGAACAGGCGGCAACCACAGCCGGGCTCAGGCAAAAGCGGGGAAACGATCCCGTATTGCAGGAACTTTTGCGGTTAGGGCCAGCCGTTACCGGAAAGCCTTCCATGCAAATCCGTGGCGTCAAAATCGACAAAAGGCTCTACAGCCGCCTTTGCGAACTGCACGGAACGGTGAAGCTAGGAGGCCGAACAATGCACGAAACCTTACAGGCGCTCTTTGATTCCCCGCAGTACGACCGTAACCGGGAGCACCTCAAGGACGGCATCTACGGGCAGGATACGCCGCGCACGCAGGCAGTGAACAAGATCATCGACATCTACCGGAGAATGGCGGAATCCACGTTGATTCGGGAGAACCCCGAGCTTTGGGAACAGATCAAGGAAGCCTACATGAACAACAGAGCTTCCAAAGCCGGGGTGACGCCTGATAAAAATTCCACCGATACTATGACGAAGCAGGAGCGCCTCCTGCAACTTATACAATAAAAAAGGAACCCCGGCCTGTATCCCCAATGGATATGAGCCGGGTTTCCTGCCTTATGGAACACCCGCATCGTGTGAAACAAAAATTTCTAGCCCGTCCATTTTTTCTGTCAATCACATAACCATCAAGGAGGCTTCTTGGCCTACAGCCACATTTCCTATGCCGGAGATGGGGTAACGCAAGATTATATCATCCCCTTCGGCTACATCAAAATCGAAGATGTCCACATCTCCATCGACGATGCCGAGCAGACGTATTTCACGGACTACGCCTACCTATCCAGCGGAACCATCCGCTTCACCTCCCCCCCGCCTCTTGATTCCACCGTCCGCATCCAGAGGTTGACCGACAAGGAAATCCTGTCCGTGGACTTCCGCGACGGCAGCACGCTCACAGAACGCGATCTTGATCTCGCCTTCCTCCAGCTTCTCTATATCTGTCAGGAAGCCTACGACGCCCTCGACGGGGAAACCGCCGTCGCAGCAAAGGACAGGGCCGAAGAAATTCTGCAAAAAGTAACGGAAACCTATGCTCAAATATCCGTGTTGGTATCCTCCGCCAAAACCGCCGCACAGGAGGCGGCGTCATCCGCTTCCGACGCCTCCCTTACGGCCACGTCAGCCGCCCAATCAGCGGAGGCTGCTGCGGCCGAGGCTGTGGGCGCATCCAATTCCGCCGCCTCTTCCGCAACCTCGGCAGAGGAATCCGCAGCCTCGGCCGCCACAGCACAGGAAGCGGCGCAAGCATCCGCGACTTCCGCCTCGGAAGCCCAATCCGCCAGTACCACGGCACAAGGAGCGGCCACGAATGCGGGAAAGGCTCTTGAAGGTGCGCAAGCATCTGCCGAAGAAGCCGAACAATCCGCCTCCGAAGCTGCGGCCAGCGCACAACAAGCAAGCGATTTCCTCGCTCAGTTCAAGGGAATAACGGCGGAAGCTGAAACAGTAGCCTCCACCTCCCCGGCGTCTGCTTCCTTTAATCCCCTCACAGGCGTCCTTTCGTTTGAAATCCCCGCAGGAAAAAAGGGGGATAAGGGCGATAAAGGGGACAAGGGGGATACCGGGGATAAAGGAGACCGGGGTATGCAGGGTAAACCCGGCGAGAAGGGTGACAAAGGCGATCCCGGAGCAGGTCTTATCATCCTCGGAGAATACGAGTCCCAAGAAGCCTTGCAGCAAGCCCATCCCTCCGGAACCCCCGGAGACGCCTACCTCATTTCCGGCAACATCTGGTATTGGGCTGCGGACTCGCAGAACTGGGCGGACGGCGGCCCCCTGCAAGGGCCAGCAGGTCGGGACGGCAAGGACGGCGCTCCCGGAGAAAGAGGCGCGGACGGAGCGGACGGCGAACCGGGGCAAAAAGGCGAACAGGGAGAACCCGGCCCTTACTTCCTGCCTTCCGTATCCGCTGAGGGCGTTCTCTCTTGGTCTAATAACGGCAATCTCCCCAACCCGGACAGCATCAGCATCAAGGGGCCGAAAGGCGATACCGGCGCACAAGGCAAACAAGGGCCGGAAGGGAAGCCCGGCGAGAAAGGGGAAAAGGGGGACAAAGGCGACATCCCCGCCCTCTCGGACGCCGTGGACAGTGACTCCACAACCACGGCAGCCAGTTCCAAGGCCGTGAAGTCAGCCTATGACAAGGCGGACGCGGCCTCCAAAAACACGCTCAACGCCACAAAATGGAACGGTTCCGGCAAGGTCATCTCCAGTGAGGCCCCCTCCGGTACGCCGGAAGATGGGGATATGTGGTTTGAGTACATCCCTTAGGAGCATAGACGATGAATACACCTCCTTCTGATTACATCCTTACATGGAACGGTTCGGGGGGCGGAGTCCTGTCGGAAAACATAGTCTTCAAGATTTCCACACCTCCTGTCCTGCCCTTCCCCTTCGATACGCTCTATTACGAAACGCCCACGGGCAACGCCTTCAAATTGATGGGGGGTGTGCGCTATGAACTGACGGCGGAGGAAATCGCCGCCTGCAAAGCGTATTGTGGGGAGTATGCGACCACAGCGGCCTATCCCGTACAGGCATACGACCCTGATGACGGCGTCTTTCTTGGTGAAATGCCACGTCCCGATGCCACCACACGGGGACTTGCCTACCGGATCGTGGAAATACCCGATCACCCGGCCAGTAAATGGGTCGGAGAAAAATGGGAGAGAATCGTGGCCGTCATCATGGAAGATGGAAGCCTGCGGCAGATGCCCGGTTCCATCTGCGCACAATGCGCCCTGCCTATGACGCAGGCCGAGTGGGGCGCTTTCCCAAAACCGCCAAAGAGTGCCTACCGTTGGGACTTCGTAGAGGAAGCATGGACTGATCCGCGTAAACTCGACGATCTCAAATACGAGGTCAATCTGGCTATCCGCACCGCCTTCGAGAAGGAACGCTGGTGGGCTTGGGGGAAATATATCCCACAATTCGAGCAAGATACTTGGGTTTATCAGATCGAAGAGGCCACGGCGTACAAAGCGAATCCCGAAGCCGAAACACCCTATATTGACGCCTTCCTCGCAGCCCGCGCCGATGTGGGAAAACCGAGCAAGGCCGATCTGTGCGCCGACATTATCGCCAACAACCATGCCTACAAGATGGCCGTCGCACGGGTCAACGGGGAACAATGGAACTGGCTTACACGAGTCAAAACCGTGACGGCAAACGCCGAACTGGACGCCATCCTTGAAGAGTTTGAGGCATGGGGCAAGTCCCGTACCCGCACGTCCCGGCAGGCGACGGCGGCGGAGGCCTGAACCATGCCCCTAAGTATAGGCCTGTCTGAGCATTGGCAAGAAGTACGGCAAGGGCATGTCGGCATCATGAATACATGGCGCAAGCTCAGAAATGCCCATATCGGCATTGACGGCGTTTGGAAACCATTATGGTCATATGGGTGGGCAACCGGGGATTGGAGCCAATGTTCGGCAACTTGCGGTGGGGGGACGCAAACAAGAACCGTCACCTGCCAACGAAATGACGGCCAAAACGTCGAGGACGCTTTCTGCGATGCGGCAAGTAAACCTGCATTAAGCCAAGAATGTAATACGCAAGGATGCACGGAATGCCGATATACCGAAGGTACGACCTCAGAAAGTGTGAATATGGTTATGAGTTGGGTAGGACTAGGAACCAACGACTCCGTATTCATTTGGGACGGGCTGACCGTAAGCCCTGTTGATACTCCTTTTGAGGCAACGGAAGTCTATGCCAACGGTTATCGCTACTATAAAGGGACGCTACAAAGTTCCAGTGACAATGAATGGATGAAGGTCGAAAACTATCAAATCTGCCGTTCCCCTGCCTAGCCCTCTACCCTTATTTCATTCACAGGAGGTATTTTCCCGAACATGCCCGTCCCCTGTACCCACGAAGCTGACATATCCCTGCTCAATACCGCCATCGTCGAAATCAAAGACACCCTCAAAGACCTGAAAGAACTCCTCCTCTCCAACGCCGTCCTCTCCGAACAGGTTTCCCATTTCAAGGAAGACATCACAAACATAGACATCCGCCTCCGAAAACTGGAGTTGGATGTGGCGCAAGGAAAGGGGGCAAACAGATGGGTCGAGCGTGTGATCTGGTGCCTGACGTCGGCGGCTTTGGGGTATTGCTGGAAAGGATGATTATGGAAGTAACGAAATTGGGGGCATACATATGTATGTATTTCTATATTTATATAAATATATCATATTCTAAACTAAATTATATATTTTAATGAGTTACTTGATATTTTCACAAGAAAAAAGGTTGCATTTTCTGAGATTAAGTTCTATAGATAGATAAAAATAAGGCAAGGAAGTGCGCCAACACTCCCCTGCCCCCGGCAACGGTTGGTTAATGGATATGAGCCTTCTTTTGTCGGATTAGATGGTTACCATCCTAAAAAGAGGACCCCGGAAGGCGTTGCCCCGCCGACCGGGGTCTGCCTTTACCGTCGTTTCAACAGCTTCTTAATCTCCCTGCCGATGTAGCGCAGGAAGTCCAGAATCAGACCACCAGCTACAAGGACAAGGACATCCTTTGCCATATCTTCTGGCATAGGCGGCCTCCTTTTGTGTTACCCGTCGCCTATGATTACAACGACAAAAGAAGGCTCCGTTCACTCTAATATCGGATAATCAATCCTATGTCTATCACTCCTATTCCTAACAATCCCAAGGACAACCGCGCCTCCGAGTCCGCGCTCGCGGAACTTCACGGCGTTGTGGCGAAGCTCCTTACGTCCCGGCTCCAGTCCGGGGACGCATCCACGGCGGACATCAACGCCGCGATCAAGTTCCTCAAGGACAACGGCATCGACTGTGCCGGATCTGTAAACCCCGACGTACAGGATCTTGTGGCGAACCTTCCGACCTTCGAGGACGTCTCGAAAGACGAGGTGAACCTCCTCAACTAACCCCTACATCCACGCCCTATTTTGAACCCGATCTCCGAGCGCATGACTCGTTGGTCGGGTTTTCTTTTACCCATTGAAAATATGTTCACCTTCACATGAATTTTGGAGAAAAACAGCATGTCCAACAAGAACCTTCCTCCCATCAACGTCCCCAAAGATAAACTCAAGGCGATCATCGCATATGACAAGGAGCGCTTCTCAAAAAACCTTACACCACTCCGGGCAGTTCGCTTGAAATGCCTTGACTGTTGCGGAGACAGTTCCAAAGAGGTTGGGGCGTGCTCTGCCGCAACATGCCCTCTGTGGTGGTATCGGAAAAGCCCTTCAAGCCTTGATGCTTCGGAGGCCCGAAAACAATCAAAATATTCCACGGCTGCTCAGGCCATCAAAGCGATGTGCAAGGAATGCGGCGGGGAGGAGCTCAAAGGTTGTGACATGGACGAATACAGTTGGTGCCCCCTACTCCAATACAAGAAGCAAAAGGCAGCCAAACGCCCTACTCTCAGCGAGGCTGAACGTACACGGCGGTCAGAGCGGATGAAGGCTGTTCTTGCTCGAAAAGCCAGTTAAGATGAACATCAAATACCCGAAAGAAGGTTTCCCGACCCAATAGTCGGGTTTTCTTTTTTCGGGGCTTTTTTTCTCAACCACAGGAGGTTTTGTTACGAACACCCCATCTTCTGCCATCGCTCCGATGCCGGAGAAGCTGACCGACTTTCGGGTCTTCCTCACGCTCGTCTGGCGTCACCTGAACCTTCCCGACCCCACGCCCATCCAGCTTGACATCGCCCTGTACCTCCAGCATGGGCCGAGGCGAAAGATCATCGAAGCCTTCCGTGGCGTGGGCAAGTCGTGGATCACGGCGGCCTATGTCGTCTGGAGGCTCCGACAGAACCCCAACCTCAAATTTATGGTGCTGTCCGCATCGAAAGACCGCGCCGACAACTTCACGACGTTCTGCTTGCGGCTCATCAACGAAATCCCCACCCTTCAATGCCTCATCCCCCGCGCCGACCAGCGGTGCTCGAAGCTGTCGTTCGACGTTGGCCCCGCACGGGCCGACCATGCGCCAAGCGTCACCTCGAAAGGCATCTTCTCGCAGATCACAGGCGGACGAGCCGACGAGATCATCGCGGACGATGAACAATAACGTCGTCCTAAAACTCCGTGAATTCGGTGGAACTCTCCTAACATGGAGACAATACCGAGCGAAGCCCTCAACGGAGGGAACGTGTAACGACTATTATGTAGGGTCTAAGCGGACTCGAAGCGCGGAGCACTCTTCTTTTGAGAGTGAAGATATAGTCTGAACACATACGCGAGTATGTGCATCTTCTTAACTTACATCAAAGGAGCCTAACATGGCTACGACCAAAAAGTATATTCCCGATTCCATTGTTAACACACCAAAAGGCAAAATTCGTATCCTCTCTTATAAGCCCGGTAAAAGACTTAAAAACGGTAAAAAACAACACCCTCGCGTCGTAATTGAATTTTTAAAGACAGGTACGGTGATAAGCGTTCAAACAACCAATATAGCAGCAGGTAAGTTTCATGATTATCGTGAACCTACAGTATATGGAGTTGGTTATATTGGTTCTCCTATTGTCATTCCTGCTAGAGGTAAAAATTCTATCATACGGAGAGTGTATGATTTATGGGCTAATATGCCCAAAAGGGCTTATGGTGGATATGGTACTTCCTATTCAGGTGTGAAAGTTGATCCCAGATGGCATAACTTCACACATTTCTTGAATACTATTCAGAATGTTCAAGGATACTCTGAGTGGGAAAAAGATGAAGACAAGTATGTTCTTGACAAAGACTTAAAAGAATGTGGGAATAAGATATATTCGTTGGATACCTGCATGTTTATCAAAGATTCTGATAATGTGAGGGAATCCTTATTAAGAAGATGGCATGGAAATAGCGACTCCATGTAAACACCTTTGATTGAAGTTCCAAACAATTCATTCACCCAATCCATGCGGGACAAGCTCTCGGAAGCGGTCAAAGAGTTCGACGCCATCCTGAAACCCGGCGGCACCATCACGTATCTCGGCACTCCGCAGACCGAACAATCCCTCTACAACGCCCTGCCCGACCGTGGATATGCCGTCCGCGTATGGCCCGCACGGTATCCGTCAGATGACCAGCTCATCAACTACGGCAACGAACGGCTGGCCCCATTCATCCTCAAGCAACTTGAAAACTCCCCTACCCTTGTCGGGTGCACCACGGACCCGCGCAGGTTCTCGGACGACGACCTTCTCGAACGTGAGCTGTCGTATGGGCGTTCCGGGTTCCAGCTCCAGTTCATGCTCGACACCCGGCTCTCCGACATGGAGAAGTACCCCCTCAAGCTCGGGGACCTGATTGTCATGTCGTGTTCGGCTACCGACGCCCCGGAGAAACCCATATGGGCTGCGGGCACTACAAACATCCTGAACGACGTCCCCTGCGTCGGCCTGAACGGGGACAGCAGGTACTATGGCCCCGCTTTCCTCCACGGCACATGGCTCCCGTACACAGGTTCCGTCATGGCGATTGACCCGGCTGGACGAGGCAAGGACGAAACCTCCGTATGCGTCGTGAAGATGCTGAACGGCTACCTGTACGCCACGGCAATGCGGGCCTATCAGGAAGGCTACAGCGAGGCCACCCTCTCCTCCATCGTCCAGCTTGCCAAGCAACAGGCGGTCAACCATGTCATCATCGAGGCCAACTTCGGGGACGGCATGTTCACCAAACTCATCAGCCCCTACTTCACGAAGACCCACCCCTGCCGCATTGAAGAAGTCAAGCACAGCAAGCAGAAGGAAGCACGGATCATCGACACCCTCGAACCCGTCATGAACCAACACAAACTCGTCATCGACAAGAACCTCATCCTTTGGGACTACAACCTCTCTACCAAGAACCTTCCCCCTGAGACGGCCCTCAAGTACCAGCTCATGTACCAGATGAGCCGGATCACCAGAGACAAGGGAAGCCTCGCCCATGACGACCGCCTCGACAGTCTCGCTATGGCGGTCGGGTACTGGGTCGAACAGATGGGGCAGGATGTGGACAAGAGGATGGCCCTTCGCCAAGACCTCCTCATGCTGGAGGAATTGAAGGCATGGGAAGGGAATGCTAAGGGGGGTACTGGCGTAAAGATCGGGATTACGAACAACCCTACCCTCTCAGAGATGATATTCACCTTCCACGGTACGGTGGTTAAAACAAATGATGACACCAGCCGCTACCCCAGAAAGAAATCAAGGAATTGGATGGGGGATAGGGGAAGAAGAAAAGGGAGAAAGGAGTAGTCATAGCAAAAGAAAGGGAGGGAGGGGGAAGGAGGGGAAGAGTAGTACGTAGACCTCTCCCCCTTACCCCTTTTGGGGAAGACCCCCCTTCTAGGGTCATTTTCTAACATATTGATTTTATTAAGATGGATGATCTGTGATCCATGATTATACTGATCTTCTAACCCACTGAAATCATTACACTTGATAATTTTAATAAAATTTTCTATTTATTCAATATCGAAAGATAGTTGGAATTACCTTCCACCTACGGAGAGAGCGAAAAAGAAATTTGACAAGAAGCTACTTTCAGTATCTTAAAAAATCTTACGTTACCCTAAAGAACTGAATGTGGCCCCTAAACAAAGAGAGTTAAAAGAGATCAGGATCACCTTATTGATCAGGATCTATATGTTACCTTATAGGTTCGTACATTGTCTTGCCGCTCCCTTTCCGTTATCATATAGGCAGACCAAAATTTGCTGAAAAATGTGAAGGGCCTACCGTTATATGATTGCTCCTCCCTTCCCCCCATGCCCTCCCCCCCGCTCTCATGGTGAAGGGGGAAGGTCACAGTGAGGGGGCGAGCCGCTGAAACCTCTATATATGGGCCGTTTTGCAATTCATTTGCAATCAAATGTACCTAACATGCCGAAATTATACGGTAGTATGTCGGATGTATAATCCTGTTGAGGGGGAATAGGGGGAGGTCAAGGGTGTTTGGAGGTTGATAAGGACGGAAACAGGACGAAAAAAAGGCCAGAGTTGGCAAAAGTGACAACTTTATTTGCAGCTTTCAGGAATTGACTGCAAACTTTATTCTCATTTAAATAAAATCAATTAAAACACTCTTATCAAGTAATGAATAAAGAAAAATAAAAAATATCGGGGTACAGATCATTGCAGCACTTGCCGCTATCCTTTGTTTAAGAGCCTATCACTATATAGAAAACAAAACAAAAGCTGAAAATATTGTAACCTACTCAGATGAAAACAAAACAGACGTACAAGAAAAATACTTATATTTAGCTAAAGAAATAAAAGTATTAGGAGATACAAGAGAAGAACAAATTGATTCATTTTGTGATAATTTAAATATAGCCATCAACAATACACCAATAGAAAAAAGATATGAACTTTTCATAAATATTGTACATATAGGTTTTTGTAGAATAGCCTTACTTGATATAGATATAGAAAAATTAAAACCAATAGAAATTATAACAGAAGGCTTGATGGCCCTTTATTATATCCAAGAAGGGTTACAAAAAGAAAAACAACCTTTTAAACTGGCAATTGTATATTACGCATCAAATAGTTTTAAAGATAAATATCCTCCACTATGGGAATTGAAAACATTTCTTTTAAAAAATGACCAGTTAAAAAGACAATTTGAGAGCGAACAATATAAAAAAGCAATAACTGATATTGAACTAGGTTTAAATTTAAACGAGCTTGCTTTAATTAGAGAAAAAATAAGACTAGCACAAGGATGATATATGCCAGCACTACCGGGATACTACACAACAAAAGAAGCGGCGGAAAGGCTAGGGTACGCATCAACGAGCACTCTAGCGAACAGTTGCCAAGCTGGAAAGATTCCGGCCTATAAAGTAGGTAAAACGTGGTTGATTCCTGAAGCGTGGGTATTGGAACAGGAAAAAATAGGCGCGAATGGTCAAGGGAATCGGGGAGTTGAAAGAAAATAGTAGATACCTACGATTTTAAACTTGACTTTTTAGTTTACATCTACTAGAAAGGAGTCACGCAAGGGAACAAGCCCTAAGCCTGATTCCCTTTCTTTTTACCTTTATTTAGTAGATAAAAACTAAATAATCTTTGACAATCCCGCCCTTGGCTTCTTTGGAACCCTGCACGGCAGGCAACAGCCAAGAATAGAGAAAGAGAACAGATAGGAACAACAAGTTTTTGCTTCCAACACCTTGCCGGATCTCACACTTGCCCAACTGCATACGACAATCAGCCGGGGAACCTATGGACTCTCTGGGATATATCGGCGCATAGCATAAGGAACCATCCGGCAAGGCATGGAGTCAGAAACAAACGAAAAGAGCGATAATTGCCAACCTCTGCAAAAGGAGTTACATTTAATCATGAGATACATCATAACAACCTTTCAAGGCTTAGGAATCGCGCTAGTAGCAACGGCTACCCTACGCCTTCCCGATGTTTCCGGCGTGGGAACATTGATTGGCCTTTGGCTGATTGTTTTTGGTTTTGTACTCCATATGTTAATTGGAGGTGATAAGAAATGACTGCTACTATCCTTTATATCATTATAGGCGTTGTTATGACTTGCGCGGGCGTCGCCGCGTATGTTGCCTATCGCAAGGGTTGGTTAAAGTAACATCCCAATAATAACCGTAGGCAAAAGCCCTTTTGATGTTGTTCAAACGTCAAAAGGGCTTTTCTTTTAGCTTCATCATTGCCACAAGGAAAAACAATATGGACACCTTTACAAAGGCCGATGCGGAAGCGTTGGCGTATTCTTTTGGAACAACCTTACCAGATCAAGAAAACGGTGAATTTCACTTGATCACAACGCAATCAGGTCATACGTGGTGGCTTACGTTTCGGAATGGTGAATATAAGTTGACGGATGCGCTATGATTAAGGAACTTTTCTATATAATCATCAACATTCTATTACTCGGCTTTTTTATCTTCTTGGGGCTTTTCGGAGCCCTTTTTTTGTAACATCAAACAAATGTAAAGGGAAATAAATATGAGCACTTTTCTTTCTGAAATGGAAATTGCGCGCAAGGCATACAACGAAACGGCACTTTTTAACTTTGAGCCTTCCGATACGTTTTATTGGCGCGATATTCTCAAGTATGCAAAGGATGAAGGTTTCGCTAATGACGTTAAGGAATGGCAACGGTTGCCGGGGGAAGAAAAGGAAGACGCATTGATTGCTCTTTATGAAAAGCTGTTGACCGCATACAATGAGGGGATTCTTAGCATTGATACTGTCCTTGTTAAGGATGTTCTTTTAAGCACTGGCGGCCCTGCTTCCGGTATTGAATTTCGCCTGATTGATGGTGGCGATTCATATAAATTTCAAAGTGCTAGATACTGGTATCAGGAATGGTTCACGCCTCGGCAATATTCACCAATCCCAGACGATATAGGCGAAAAGATGTTTCAACATTTTGGGTTTAAATATAAGCAGGAGTAGCCTCTCCTATTGATGTTCATTGTTCAATCATCAAAAAGGCGACTTGTTTATAGCGAGTCGCCTTTTTCATTGGTGGAACAAATATCAACAACAATGGAGTAATAAAATGGATGCCTTTTACACTGAAAACATTGTAACGGAAAAGTACGGTTACAACATGACTATCAACATATATAACGATCCCGATGCACAAAACCCATTTGATGAATGGGACACACTCGGAACACTAGAAACATTTTGCAGCCCTTCAAAGTTTGAATCTTTCCTTGAAGAACTTACACGCTCTAAGGCAGCCTTTGTAACAGGTTCAACACAATATGAAGATTATGTGATATATGCAACACGAGAAACTATCTTCAAAGAGTATAAACGTAAGCGGATGTCTCGCAAATTATGGGAAACAGTTTGTAACTGCCTCTATTCTGAATATAATAATTTAGAAAAATGGCTTAACGGTGAAGTGTTCGGTTTTGTAATTGTAGATATGGAAACCGAAGAAAATATTGAATCTTGTTGGGGTTTCTATGATTTCAATGCTTGTCTTGAATATGCAAAAGAAACAGCGCTTGCATATCGCAAACCAGTACCCGCATGGGCAAAAAACTGGATGCTGTTACCGGGATTAACGGCAGAGCAGATAGGAAACCCCTTTTTGCGTGTTGCGTAAGGTATGAGGTTAGTTATGTGTACATTCTACAATATTGATGTTTCCGATATGACCATACGCCAGATTAACAGGCTCTTTCGTCAGCACGATACCAGCACGTTATGGCCTATCTGCGGACGGTTCAACGCTACAGAAAAGGCTATCAGGCGTTTACGGCGTGCAGGATGCACCTACACAGACAGCCTTGAATATGCCTATGCCCTTGATGCTGAAATAAGCCGTATTGTAAACGGGGAGGTTTAGGGATGGAATTTTTGCTTGTCATTCGTGATGGTGAATGGAAGCCTTGCGCCTATTTTATTGACGGAAAGCGGGTTTCTAAGGATGCCTATAACACAATGGAATATGCCGTTCAAACGCGCGGCGTTGCGGATTGCTTTCTTACGCGCCGCGCCCGCAATGGAAACTGGCATCACAGCTTTTCAGGACGGTTGATATGTTGACATGAACATATCAACACCATTGGAACATCAAAAAGCGGAACAGGTTGAAAATATACGTTGCGTAAAGTAGAATATAATTTAAAAGGGTATTTATATGCTTGATAATAGTGAAGATTGTTTGGGGTATATTAATTCTGTTGTGAAGGATTGTGCTCGTGGAAAGTTTGGTAATAAAGCGGCTATTCATAAGATTAAACGAATAATCGACGCCTATATACATTTAGAAGCGGCTACACATAGATGTTCTGAATGTAAAAATATTATAAAGGAGTTAGAAAAGAGCCTTGAACAAGCTCAATCTGCCTTAATTGACGCCCACAAAGATAACATTGAAGCTGTTAAAGTATTCAATAAAATTATATTTAATTAGTACATATCATTGAAACATCAAAAGGCGGAACACCTCAATATAGTGCAGGTTGTTCCGCCTTTTCATTGTGGCAATGGTATTTTTGAATATGAATATTAAGCAATATGAAAAGGAGATTATCGCATGGGTTACACAGTAGACAAAAAGACCGGGAAGATCATCCTTGTGCATGACGTTACCGTAACGTCAAAGGCCGTAAATCAGCCGGAAACGCAACAACAGCAACATCAACCCGCTGTGGATGCCGCCTTGCCCGCTGTTCCCGCCGCCGCTACCATGCCTCCCGTTTCCGGTACGTTCGTTTTCCCGGTGACGAAACAAAAAGTTCGGACGGTATGGCATGAGGGGAACATCTGGTTTGTGGGAAAGGATGTTGCGGAGTGTTTGGGATACAGCGATCTTGATAAAGCCGTAAGAAATTATTGCAACCATGCGAAAGTGTTAAAACCCGCTAAAATGGCGGGTTTGACCTCCTCTCCTCGCGGCATCAACATTATTCCCGAATCCGACGTTTACCGCCTTGTCATGCGCTCCAAACTCCCCGCCGCCGAACAGTTCCAAACGTGGGTATGCGAGGACGTCTTGCCCTCCATCCGCAAAACGGGCGGGTACGGCCGCGTCGCCCCCGCTTCCCCTGCCGCCAACCCCAAAACCGAAGATCAGCTTATCCTTGAGGCCATGCAGGTATTATTGTCCAGAACCGAAACCCTCAAGGCGGAACTGGCCGAAGCCAAGCCCAAGGCCGATTATTACGACGCCCTTGTTGACAGCCGCGATCTTCTCACGCCTACCGAAGCCGCCAAGCTGTTCGACATGCCCGCCCGCAAGCTCACGGCGTTCCTGCGCGAAAAGCCACACAAATGGCTGTTCAAGGGCTTTGACGGTGCGAACATCCCCATGCAGCCGATCATTGACGCGGGATATATGCAGGTAAAACACCGTACAAGTTCCCTCAATGGGATGCCCTGCACACAAGGCTACTTCACGCCGAAAGGGATTGAGGCATTGAGGAAATTATTGAAGGCATAGGCGGCGGCATCTTAACCCATAAAAGCCGGGAAGGACTATTCCAACCCGGCTTTTCTTTGCCCTTTGGACGCAACATCAAGGGATGAAACGCATGTACGACGAAAACAACGATTATTCGATACCATTACCCGACGAGACTGTCTCGGAAATTATTGAAGAATCAGCAAAGCTCATGGAAGGCATTTATTATGAAGCAGGATATTGAAAGCGGTAAAAGGCTCCCGAACGGGATACGATTATTGCCTAATGGCAAGTATGTGGTCAGTGTGTGCGTCAACTATAAGCGTAGAAGCAGGCAAGCCCGCTCGATAGAAGAAGCTCTGACGGTACGCTCCGAATTATTGAATGAGTTGGAAATGGGCATCGAAGGGAAGCGGCTCCCCGCAAAAAAACGTACCCACCGCGTCGATGACGGCAAAAGGGGCACTTCATGGACGATCGAAGCCGCTCTCGAACGGACGAGCACCATGTACTGGCACGAAGGGCAAGGAGGCAGCGAATGCGCCATACGCAACGCCAAAGAAGTGTGTGCGTTCTTCGGCCCCCGTACACGGCTGGATGAAATCGATCCCGACTGGATTGACGATTATGCTGAATACCTTTCCCGAAAAGGCAATTCCGGCAGCACCATCAACCGCAAGCTGTCTTCGCTGTCCCGCATGATGACGACAGCCTACGAACGGGGCAAGCTCAAATGGCTCCCCAAGATGCCGCGCCGCCCCGAAGGAAGCCACCGCGTCTGTTTCCTCACGGTCGAAGAAGAACGCACGGCCCTTCGCATTATTGACCAGCTTGACTATACGGAACATGGACAGGCGTTTCTCGTCCTCCTCTATACGGGATGCCGCTGCGGGGAACTGTGGCGTCTTGAGTGCCGCGACGTCGATCTTGAGCTTGGGACAATCACCTTTTGGAAAACCAAAAACGGGCATCCGCGTACCATCCCCATCGTGGATACCATCCGCCCGATTATCGAGTACCGCATGGAACTGGTAGGGGGAACCGGGAAACTCTTTCCCAAAGGTTCCTCCGAATGGTTCAGGCGTCTTTGGGATAAGCTCCGGGTTCAAATGGGCCGTGAAGACGATCCTCAGTTCGTACCCCACATGCTTCGCCACACCTGCGCCACCCGCCTCGCACAATCGGGAGAGAATGCCCTGATCATCAAGGAATGGATGGGCCATACCAACCTGCAAACAACCGTGCGCTACACCCACCTTATGCCGAAGAACCTCATGACGGCAGCGCAATTTCTCAGCAACATGGCGAAAAAATAAGAAGAAGCAAGGGGAATCGTGTGAGGGGAGGAGTATTTGCAATTATCGTCTTTTGGGGCTACGGACGATGCAAAGCACCTGAATATGCAGTTATATGCAAATGAAAACAACTTGTAACCAACTAAAAACAAACGATAACCATAAAAAGTTCCTCTTAAAATCCGGTTTGCCGGGAAGCCTCGGCCTTGCGTTCAGGTTCTGCCGTGCACGAAGAAAATGCAACGTGAGGCGGCACAAAGGAAAAAAAGGGGGCTTACCGCCGCGCGTGGATACAGTTTGTTGATACAAAAAGGGGCGGCCTTACAGCCGTCCCTTTTGACATGTGCGATGGCGGAACGCGGCTTCTGACGGAGCGCACATATAGATAGGGAGAAGGTTGGGGGCGTACACAATGATGCAGGCAACGGCCCGCGCTTCTTCCCGTCATGGCTGTACTGAAGGAAAGGCGGGCTGGAAAGAACGCATGGCCAGCGGAGGGAAAGGACGCGCGAGGACGCCATTGGGAAGGCCCCACGCTTCCGGCCCGGCAGAAGCAGGCTATCCGCCCCAACCTCCAGCCTCCCCCGGAACAGCCGGGCTCCGGCATGTCCCCAGGCTTCTGGATGGCGTCGGCTTCAGAATATTTCCCCAAAAACCGCGTGTTATTTGGGCTGTGCCATAGGAAACGGCTGACGCTTTTTTAAAAGGCTGTGGCATAAAAACGGTTAATGCTTTTTTCCTTGAAACTCCAAAGGGATAACCGGAAAAATGCCTTGGCTATGGATTCCGCCAAGGGAAAGCTGAAGAAAAAGGCTGTATTTTCATCGCGCTGTGGAGATGGAACAACCGCATGCCATAACGGAGCCTTTTGAGATTCCAAAGAAATAACCAATAAAACGCCCCCAACCATGGAGCCCACCAGCGGAAAAATCGGAGAAAAAATATCTATTTTTCAGCATATTGCGAGACAAAATAACCATATGCCATGACAGGGCCTTTATGTTCAAGGAGCAGCCAAAAGGCCCTGACAGTAGGATATGACTGTTTCACCTCCGCAGCATGGTGAAAAACAGCCTTTTTCTCCAGTTTTTCCGTCGGCGTGCCTTATGGCTGGGGCCTGTTGCCGTTTATCCCTTTGGAACTTCAAAAAAACGTCAGCCGTTTCCTATGGCACAGCCAACCAAAACCATTCAAGAGGTACGCCCGCCTTCCGCAACGTACCGCGCAATCACGGCAAGGAAGGCGTCGCCGTATTGCGCCAGCTTCCTTTCCCCAACCCCGGCGATGCCGAGCATGGCCTCGCGGCTGTCCGGCTTTCCTGCCGCCATTTCCCGCAGGGCACGGTCATGGAATACCACATACGGCGGCACCTGCGCGGCTTCCGCCAGCCTGCGGCGTTCCGCGCGCAGGAGCTGGAACAGCGTATCGTCCACATCCACACTCTGCGCCGTCCCGTCACGTTCCGCCCGGTTTCGGCGGGCGCGCGTTTCCACGATCCGCAGGGCACGGAATGGGGCGCCCCGCAGCGTCCCCCACCCGGCTTCGGTAACACGCAGATATGGATATTCTTCACCTTCCACGGCAACCAGCCCCTGACGGATCAGGGCATCGATCAAGTATTTCCAGAAACGGCGCGTCCGATCCTTGCCCACGCCATAGGTGGGCAGATGCTGAAAGCCGGTTTCCCGGATGCGGCGGTTATCCGCCCCCATCAGGATGTCCATGATGAGCACCCGCCCGAAGCGGCACCCGCTTCTCACCATTGCGGAGAGCGCCTTCTGCGCCTCGATGGTGTAATCTTCCTCCTGTATCTCCCCGGTGCATACGTCGCACCCTCCGCAATTGGGCTCCGCGAAATCTTCCCCGAAATACGCCAGCAGCGCCTTGCGGCGGCACTGGTTGCGTTCCGCATACTCCAGCATGGCGTAGGCGTGTTTTTCCGCAATGCCCCTCTGCCCTTCATCCTCGGTCTGACGCGCGAAATAGAGCAGCTGCGCCATATCCGCCGCACTGTAAAGCAACAGGCAGTGCGCGGGATCGCCGTCACGCCCGGCCCGGCCCGTTTCCTGATAATAGCCCTCCACGTTTTTCGGCAGGTCGAGATGCACCACAAAACGCACGTCGGGCTTGTCGATGCCCATGCCGAAGGCCACCGTCGCCACCACAACGGGGCACTCGTCCCGCCGAAAGGCCTCCTGCACGCGCATACGCTCAGCATCGGGCAAACCGGCATGATAAGCCTCGGCCTTCACGCCTTTTTTCTGGAGGAATGCGGCGGTCTCTTCAACTTTCCGGCGCGTGGCCCGGTAGACGATGCCCGATTCCCCTGCGTGCTCGCCAAGGAATGAAAGCAGCTGGGCATGGGGCTCCTCTTTGGGCAGAACATGATAGAAAAGGTTCGGGCGGTCGAACGAAGCCCGGATCAGCCGGGGCTCCCGCAGGCCGAGCCGGGAAAGGATGTCGCGCTCCACCTCAGGCGTGGCCGTGGCCGTGAACGCCGCCACCGGGCACTGGGGGAAGCGTTCGACAAGCCCGGAAAGCGCCAGATAATCCGGGCGGAAATCGTGCCCCCACTGGGAAATGCAGTGCGCCTCGTCAATGGCGAAGAAAGAGACGGGCCATGAGGCCAGCGCGTCCCAGAAGCCGGGCGCGCTCAGGCGTTCGGGCGAAATGTACAGCAAGTCCAGCCCGCCGGAGGCCAGCGCCTCCCGCACGGCCCTGTGCCCGCCGGGGGACAGCGAGCTGTTGAGCGCGGCGGCCCGCAACCCATTGGCGCAGGCGGCATCCACCTGATCCTTCATCAGCGAGATCAGCGGGCTGATCACCACGCATACGCCATCCATCAAATATGACGGCAACTGAAAGCACAGGCTTTTCCCCCCGCCCGTGGGCATGATGGAAAGCGAGTCATGCCCGCCGAGAATCCCCTTTACAATCTCAAGCTGATGCGGACGGAAGGCCGTATAACCAAATATCCGGGCCAGCGCCCCATACAGTTCGGCATCGCCCCATCCCCCTGTCCTGCCATGTCCCATCATGCCTCTCCTTGCCGTTATTGGAAAACAGCCCGTCCACCAACCTTCCGCACCAAAACGCAAGCCCATGCCGCGCGCCCTTCCCGCCCTCCACGGCCAGGCCCGGCATACGCTTCCCGCCTGCATCCCTCCCCACGGCAGGGCTGAGCGCCTTTGGAGGAGCGGAGAAGAAAGCCTCCGGCCCTCCCCTTTGCCGCTAGCCCCTACGCCCGTTCCCGCAACATCTGGCCGACGCTCAGGAACACGGAGGACGCCGCGTCCCGGACCTCCGGCGCGGCATTGGCTACGGCATAGCCGCTGAAATGGCGGATCATGGGGAGGTCATTCATATCATCGCCGATGACGAGCACTTCCTTGGCTTCGCCCCAGCGCCGCAGCTCAAGCAGGCGTGCCATGCCCGCGGCCTTGCTCACGTCCGGGGCGGTGATGTCGATGCAGATATTGCTGAAATGCACGCCCGCATTCCCCCCGCAATCTTCCGCAAGGGCTTCAGACCACGCCGCCGATTCGCCGGGTTCGGCGTAGGCGAGGCTGATCTGATGCAGTCCGGGCATACGCAGGGCCTCCGAGGGGGAAAGCCGGGGGAGCACATGATCTTTAAGGATCCAATAGTCCGTCTTATCCGCGTGGGTAAAAATGGACGTCCCCGCGAAGAACGCGCACTGCGAACTTGCCCGCATACCCGGATGATCCATGATTTCGGCGCGCACCGGCTCAGGCAGGGCCGCGCAATACACATCCTGCGCCTGTTCGTCACAGATCATCGCGCCGTTATTGCAGATCAAAAAATCGTAGGGGATGTTGAACCGCTTCACGTCGCGCAGGAGCGTGTTCCGGCCCCGGCCCGTCACGATCCCGAAAGCGTTCCCCAAACGCCTCCAGCCCGCTATGGCCTCAAGATCGGCTTCGCTCACCACACCGTCGCGGAACAGGGTTCCGTCAAAATCGCAGGCCGCTATCTTCATGCGCTTCCTCCTCCCCAACCTCTATAGCCGAACCCAGTCCCACGCAACCCCGGAAACCGGGACGAGTACAGGGGCTCCGCCCCTGGAACCCCGGCAGAGGCGCTGCCTCTGCACTCCGCAAGGGGCGAGCCGCCCCTTGACCCGGCAGCGCGTTTGCTTCGGCGGCAAGCCGCCAAAGCAAACGCTTAGCGGGGTAATGGAGGCTACGGGGACATCTCTACTTTATACGGCCCAAAGGAACTTTTTCAAAAGGCTGTATCATGGGAAGTGTTGATGCTTTTTTCCTTGAAACTCCAAAGGAATAACTAATAAAATGCCCCAACCATGAATTCCGCCAACGGAAAACGGGATAAAAAGGAGGTATTTTCAGCGTGCTGTGGAGATAAAACAACCACATGCTATGCAAGGCCTTTCAAAAACATACCGGAACGAACTCCTTACGCACAGCCTCCCCATCAGTCAAACGTCTTGGGAAGATGAAGGGATTGTGGAAATATACTGGCACACCTAATGACAAGGGCACATACAAAAGGCGCTGTCGTAGTATGCGGTTGTTCTATCTCCACAAGACGGTGAAAATACAGCCTTTTTATCCAGTTTTTTTCATTAACGGAATCCATACTAAGATATCTTGTTGGGTTATTCCTTTGAAGTTTCAAGGAATAAAGCATCAGCCGTTTCCTATGGCACAGCCATACAAAAATCCGGCTACCGCTCTGGGCGATCCGCACCATTCCCCAATTACCCCAAAAATGCCGCCCATTCCCCACCTGAGATGGGGGATTCGATAAAATCAAAAGCCTTGTGAAGATGGGGGATTATGGAAATATACTGATTACACCTAACGACAAGGCCACATACAAAAGGTTCTGTCACAGTATGTAGTTGTTTCATCTCCACAGCGCGGTGAAAATGCAGCCTTTTTATCCAGTTTTTCCATTAACGGAATCCATAGCTAAGATATGTTGTCGGTTTATTCCTTTGAAGTTTCAAGGAATAAAACATCAGCCGTTTCCTATGGCACAGCCATACAAAAATCCGGTGCCGCTCCGGGCAATTCACGCCATTCCCCAATCCCCCTCCCCCCAAAAATGCCGTCCATTCCCCCGCCTGAGATAAGGGATTCGATAAAGTCAAAAGTCTTGGGAAGAGGAGGGGTGGGTTTGGGAGGGGAGGAGGAAGCCTTTCTTCAGAAAGGTTCCTCCTCCCCTCCCAATCTCTTCTCTCCCAATCCTCTATCCAACCTCCCTCCTCCCCGCTGTTGACTTTTGCGGCAGACCCCATATCCTCCGGTAACCTTCTGCCGATGCCCCGTGCCGGCGGACATCTTCGCTCCTTTTCGGGTACGCCATGCAACTGCGCATCAAACTTTACGATTTGATCCTAGCCTTCTCCAATGCGCTGGATCAGGTGCATCCGGCGCTGACCGGGCACCACATGCGGGTGGGGTTCCTGCTCGACAGGCTGTCCGAACGCCTCGGCCTTTCCGCCGGGGAGCGCGAACGGCTTTTCCTTGCCGGGATCATGCACGATGTGGGGGTCATTCCCCTGAAAACCAGCGCGGAAGACCTCATCTTCGAGCGCGAGCGATACCTCCATCCCCAAGCGGGCTGCCTGTTCCTGCAAAGCTGCCCCACGCTGGCCGAAGAAGCCGAGCGGGTGCGCTTCCACCATATGTATTGGGAAAAGGCGTGCGACAGGGGGAGCGCCGCCCGTGAGGGCAGCCTCATCAATATCGCGGATCGCGTGGATGTGAATCTGCGCGCCAAAAAGGATTTCAGGGAGGCCGTGGAAGATGCGGAACGCAAGGTGCGCCAGCGCCGCCCCGGTGTCCACTCGCCCGATCACGCCGAGGCCATGCTGGACATCCTGCACGATGAGGAAACGCTCAGGGGCCTCGCCGGGGCGCACAGGCACCTTCCCGGCCCCTTCCGGCGGCGCTACGGCGACAGGCTCCTTGAGCCTCAGGAAATCATTCAGTTCAGTACCCTTTTCGGGCACGTCATCGACTCGTGCAGCCCCTTTACCGCCACCCATTCCACGGGCGTGGCCCATACCGCCGCAGCGCTCGGACGGCTGGCGGGCATCGGGCGGGACGACCTCGACACGCTGTTCGTCGCGGGCATGCTCCACGACATCGGGAAACTCGGCATCCCGCTGTCGCTGCTCGAAAAGCCCGGCAAGCTGACCGACGAGGAATTCCCCAAGATGAAACGCCACGTCGACCTCAGCCGCCTGTGGCTGGACGCCGTGCCCGGCTTCGGGCTTGTGAGCGCCTGGGGCGGGGGCCACCACGAACGGATGGACGGCAGGGGCTACCCGCTGGGCCTGAAGGACAGGGAACTCCCCATCCCCGCGCGGATCATGGCTATTGCGGACGTGTTCACGGCGCTTACCGAAGACAGGCCCTACCGTGCGGGCATGACGCCGCCCGAAGCCCTGCGCATTATGCAGGACATGGTGAAGCAGGGGCATCTTGACGGCGATCTGGTCGGGATGCTGTGCGGCCACGCCGAAGAGCTTAATACCGTCCGGGCATCCACGCAGGCGGAGGCGAGGCAAGGCTTCCGGGCCCTGCACGCCGCCTGTGCCGAGCCCGACGCGCTCTTGCTGGATTAGGCATTTGATATTAGTCAGTTGGACACGGCGGATCTGCCGGTGACGGGTTCGCCTTGCGGGAAGGGCGTGGATGATGCCCGGATGCGGGGGCGGGCTTCCTGCGGGTACGCGTCCTGCCGCGGCGGAGGCATTCCGGGCGGTCGGCGAGCGTCCCGTGGGCGGGGTTTCCGGCCCTGTTCCCGGCCTCATCGCCGGACGGCAGCCCCAAACGACGGCTTCGGGCGACGGCTTTTGAAGGCGGGCCTTCCGGCAAAGCCCGTTCCGGGGGCATCGTTGCCGCCGAAAGGCCCTCAGGACACTCAAACAAACGAGCAGGACTATGCCGCTGCCTCAAATCCGCATCGTCAGCATTTCCCCTTACCCGGAAATGGAAAGGATCGTGCAGGACGTCATCGCGGCCCATCCCCAGCGCGGGCGCATCGACAACCGCATCATCACCGCAACCGTGGACAGGCTCGATCTCTCGGAGCTGCGCGACTGCGACGCCGTCATCGCCCGCGGCTATTCCGCCCGGCGGCTGAAGGCGCAGGGGCTGGGCGTCCCCATCATCGACATCGCCATTTCCGGCTACGACGTCATCCGCTCCATTCAGGAGTGCCAGCGCCGTTTCCAGCCGCGCCGCATCGGTTTCGTCGGCTTTTACAACGCGTTCAACGGCATCGAACAGTTTTCCGGCATGTTCGGCTGCGGCATCCGCGTCTACATCCCGGAATGCGCGGCGGAGATCCGGCACGCGCTGGAGCTGGCCAAGCAGGACGGCTGCGACGTCATCGTCGGCGGCTATTCCGTACAGCAGGACGCGGGGCTTCTGGGCCTTCCCGCCATCCTGCTGCGCACGGGCCGGGAAACCTATGCGCAGTCGCTGGAGGAAGCCATCCGGGCGGTCACTCTTGTCCAGCACGAGCGCATCCAGACCGAGGCCTATAAAATCATCACGGAGTCGGTGAAGGACGGCCTTCTCTACGTGGACGCCTCCGGGATCATCCGACGGGACAACCCCGCCGCCTGCCTCATGCGCGACGCCCCGCTCAAGGACGTGCCCCTCGAAACGGCCTTCCCCTGCATGATGGACAGCTTCACCCGGTCGATGCGCGACTGTACGGAAATACAAGGCGAAATCCGCAAGGTGCGCGGCGTGTCCATCACCTTCGACTGTACGCCGGTAGCCATCAACGGGGTCGCGGCGGGCGTCGTCATCAGCTTCCAGAACGTGGACAAAGTCCAGCAACTCGAAGGGCATATCCGCAAGAAACTGAGCAACAGGGGGCTGACCGCCAAGCACCAGCTTTCGGACATCGTACATTGCAGCCGGCTCATCGACGAGACCATAGAGGATGCCTGCCGCTACGCCGCGGCCTCGTCCAACATCCTGATCGTGGGCGAGACGGGGACGGGCAAGGAGCTGTTCGCGCAGGGCATCCACAACGCCAGCCAGCGCCGCAACGGGCCCTTCGTAGCCATCAACTGCGCGGCCCTGCCCGAAAACCTGCTTGAAAGCGAACTCTTCGGCTATGTGGAAGGCGCATTCACCGGGACGACGCGCGGCGGCAAGATGGGGCTTTTTGAAGTGGCCCACAACGGGACGCTGTTCCTCGATGAAATATCCGAAATCCCGCTGAACATGCAGAGCAAGCTCCTGCGCGTGCTCCAAGAGCACGAAGTCCGGCGCATCGGCGACGACCGGGTGATCGCCGTGGACGTGCGCATCATCTCGGCGACCAACGTCAACCTCCACAAGCTCGTCGCCGCCAGACGCTTCCGGCAGGATCTGCTCTACCGCCTCGACGTGTTGAAAATCACGATCCCGCCCCTGCGCCGCAGGGGGGAGGACGTCATCGAGCTGTTCCACTTTTTCCTCAAGAAATTCTGCTGGAAGAACCGCGAAGCCCTGCCGAAGGTCGAACCGGACTCCCTCCGCCTGCTCCGGGAATACCCGTTCGCGGGCAACGCGCGGGAACTGCGCAACGTCGTGGAGCGGGCCGCCGTCCTGCGCCGCAACCGGGCCGTCCTGACCTCGGCGGATCTCAACAGGGCCCTGTACCCGGAGGACATTGAGGAGGTGCCGCCGCCCCTGCTTCCGGCGGCGCCCGCCCCCTTCCCCCCGGAGGCCGTATACGGCACCATGCCGGACGGCGAAAAGGACAGGCTGTTCGAGGCCCTGCGCGCATGCGGCGGGAACCGAACCCAAGCGGCCCGGAGGCTCGGCATAGACCGTACCACGCTGTGGCGCAAGCTACAGAAATATATCGAGAAGTAGGCTTGGCATCCAAGCGTGTGCCCTCTGGGGGCACACGGCAACAACCGCCCCATCCCCCCGGAGGCCGCATACGGCACCATGCCGGACGGCGAAAAGGACAGGCTGTTCGAGGCCCTGCGCGCATGTGGAGGAAATTAAACCCGTGCCGCCCGCGGCCTGAGCATGGATCGAACCACACTGTGACGCAACATCCAGAAATATATACAGAAATAACCTTTACATTCAACAGGTTGCCCTTTTGGGCGCAAGGCCGCCGCTGCAACGTGTTGCTGCATATATGTTGCAACGATCCGTTGCATACGTATTCCGCTGCAACAGCCCGCCGCCCCCATCCCCGCCGTCCTGCGGGCGTGCGACATTCCCGTCCCTACCACTTTGTTTGAACAATCAAACGTCCCCCAGGGGGCCGCCGATGTTTGCCAAATCCATCCGGCGGCCCCGGAAGGCGCGCGCCCGACGCACCGCAGGAACAGCTCTGGCACCGAACTTGCTAAATAACGCCCGGAGAGAATACCTGTTCTATTATTGCGGAGGAGATAGAAATGTCGAGCGCTTATGTATTGATAGCCTTTGCCGTCTGTATCTTGCTGATGATACTATTCATCTCAAAATGGAAGATCCACCCCGTCACCAGCATTCTGGTCGCAACCATCATCCTTGCCATCTCCATAGGAACCCCGTGGGACAAGATTGAAGGCATCATCAACAAGGGCATGTCGGACACGCTGAAGAGCATCGCCATCGTCATCGTGCTCGGATGCATCCTCGGCAAAGTCCTTGAAGAGACGGGAGCCGCCGTCAGCATCACCAAGGCGACCGTCAAGCTCTTCGGTGAAAAGCGCGTGCTCTGGGCCATCCTGCTGGCTTCGGGCATCCTCGGCATCCCGATCTGGGCCGACACCGTGGTCATCCTGCTCATCCCCATCGTGTCCAACCTTGCCCTCCAGACCAACAAGTCCATGATGTCCTACGGCACGGCCTTATACATGGGCGCGCTCGTCACCGCCTCGCTGGTGCCGCCGACCCCCGGCCCCGTGGCCGCCGCCGCGCTGCTCCACCTGCCGCTCAGCGACGCGATCATGTGGGGCGTCATCATTTCGATCCCCTCCATCTTCGCCGCCGGGCTGTACTGCCTCACCCTCAAGGAGCCCGTGGCCCCGCAGGACGAATACATCAAGTCCGCCGAAGCCTCGAAGGATAAGCCCCTGCCCTCGGTGGGCACCTCCCTCGCCCCCATCGTCCTGCCGCTGGTGCTCATCTTCCTAAACACGGGCATCAACGCCATGTTCCCGGATACCGCCGTTGCGAAGGTCTTCAAGTTCATCGGTTCGCCGCTCGCCGCGCTCCTTGCGGGCTGCCTGTTCTCGCTGGTGCTCACCGGCGCCGAATGGCGCTCCAAGAAGGTCATGAACGACTGGGTGGAATCCGCCCTGCGCTCCTCCGCCATGCCCATCATGGTCACCGCCATGGGCGGCGCGCTCGCCGCGTTCATCAAGAATGCGGGCGTCGCCAACGCCGTGGCCGAAACCGTGGTGCAGTTCAGCATCCCCGGCATCATCATCCCGATCCTCATCGCCGCGCTCATTCACGTCATCACCGGCTCCAACGCCCTCGGCGTCATGACCGCCGCGGCCCTCGTCGAGCCCATGCTCGGCGCGCTCGGCATCTCGCCGCTCGCCGCCTTCCTCGCCTGCGGCACGGGCGCGCTCATGTTCAAGCACGCCAACTCCTCCGGCTTCTGGGTGACCGTCACCATGTCCAACATGGACATCCGGCAGGGCATCCGGGCGGTCGGCGGCGGCTCCACGGTAGCCGGCTTCACCGGCGCGGCCCTCACGGTCATCCTGCACTTCGCCGGCATCATCTAAACCAATGGGCGGGCCCGGCTGCCTCCCCCCGGCGGCCGGTTTCCCCCAATGCGCCATGCAAGGCCGCATGGCATGGGAAAGGCGGGAACGCATCAAAACCGTCCCCGCCTCTTTCCGTCATAAAGGAACGGACATGGAAACTTTCGTCACCAAGGCCGCCCGCCTCAACGGGCCCCGCGACATCGAGCTTATCGAGCGCGAACTTGTCTGCGGCGAGGACGACATCATCGTCAAGAACCACCTCATGGGCATCTGCGGTTCCGACAAGAACTTCTACCGCGGCTACCTGCCCCCGAAAACCGCCGAATTCCGGCAGGACCCCAAATTCCCCTTCCTGCTGGGGCACGAGAGCGGCGGCACGGTCGTCGCCGTGGGCAGCCGCGTAGCCGACTACAAGGTCGGGGACAAGGTCATGGCCTTCGGCTGGAACAACAACTTCGCCGAATACTTCGCCGCCAAGTCCTTCCAGCTCCAGCCCGTGCCCTATGATCTCGACATGGACATCGCCTCGCTGGGCGAGCCCATCTCCTGCGCCATGTATTCCGGCCTGAACAGCGGGGTGCAGCTTGGGGACACCGTGGTGGTCATGGGCGGCGGCTTCGCCGGGCAGATCATCGCCCAGTGCGCCAAGCGCAAGGGCGCGCACCGCGTCGTCGTGGTGGACGTGCTTGAGGGCAAGCTGGCCCTCGCCCGCAGCCTCGGCGCGGATGTCACCCTCAACCCCGGACAGGAAGACGTCATCGAGGCCGTCAAGGATCTGACCAACGGCCTCGGCGCGGATGTGGTGGTCGAAGCCGCCGGGACAGCCGAATCCTTCAACACCGCCAGCGAGATCATCAAACACAACGGCAAGTTCGTGTTCTACAGCTGGGTCACCACCCCGGTGACGCTGAACATCAGCCGCTGGCACGACGACGGGCTGGAATTCATCAACACCTGCCTCGTCCACCATACGTGGCAACAGCGCTATGTCTGGTGCCCGGAAGCCCTGCGCCCGGTGGCCCAGGGGCTCGTCGAGGTCAGGCCGCTCATCACCGACGAATTCAAGCTGGACGACATCAAGGCCGGGTTCGACCTCGCGGACAAGGACGACGCCGCCATCAAGATCGTATTCAGGCCGTAACCGGACGTAACCGAGCCATAACAGGGCCGCCGATCCTGCCTCCCCGGAAGGGGATCGCGCGGCCTTGCCGGAAGGCCCCAGCGTACCCGCCTGCGGGCGCGCCGTGCAAGGAAGACCAAGGAAAAGACAATGATTACCTGCCCTGACTGCGAAACAGGCCGGAACCTGCTTGCCGGAGCCTGCCGCTCCGTCTTCCAGCGCGGCCTGACCGGCGGTTCCGCCGGAAACATGAGCCTGCGGGTCGAGGGGGGCATCCTCGCCACGCCCACGGGCATCCCCTTCGGCGAGCTGACGCCTGAAAGCCTTTCCCTGCTGGACGAAACGGGCGCCCTCGTCAGCGGCCCCAAGGCCACCAAGGAAGCGCCGTTCCACCTCGCATGGTACAAGGCCAACCCCGCTCACCTCGCGGTGGTGCATCTGCATTCGCCGTGGGCCGTAGCCGTCTCCTGCCTGTCGGATCTCGACCCCGGCGACCCCCTGCCGCCGCTGACGCCCTACCAGCTCATGAAGCTGGGGCATCTTGCGGTCGCGCCGTATGCGAAACCCGGATCGGCGGAACTGTGCGCGGGCGTCGCCCGCCTCGCCCCCGGACGCACGGCCCTGCTGATGGCCAACCACGGCTCCATCACCGGCGGCGCGAGCCTGACCAAGGCGCTGGACGCGGCTGAGGAGCTGGAAGCCACCTGCCGCCTTTACCTGACGCTGCGGGGCCTGCCCGTGCGCTGCCTGACCCCGGAACAGGCCGCCGAACTTCTTCCCCCCAAAGGAGCCTGATCCCATGACTGCCGTTCTTGGCTGCATCGCCGACGATTTCACCGGCGGCACCGACCTTGCCGAAACCCTGAGCCGCAACGGGATGCGCACCATCCAGCTCCTGGGGGTGCCGGATCCCGCGCTGGCCTCGGAAGCCGCCGCACAGGCCGATGCGCTGGTCGTGGCCCTGAAGATCCGCACCGTCCCCGTCGAAGAGGCCGTCAGCCAGGCCCTCGCCGCGCTCGAAGCCCTGCGCGCCGCGGGCTGCCGCCAGTTCTTCTGGAAATACTGCTCCACCTTCGACTCCACCCCCAAGGGCAACATCGGCCCGGTGGCGGAGGCCCTGCTCCAGGCCCTCGGCGGCGACCGCGCGGTCGTCTGCCCCTCCTTCCCCGAAAACAGGCGGACGGTCTATCAGGGCTACCTTTTCGTGGGCGACAGGCTGCTGCATGAAACCTCCATGCGCAGCCATCCGCTGACGCCCATGACCGACGCGAACCTTATCCGGCTCATGGACGCCCAGTCTTCACGCAAAAGCGGGCTGATCCCGCTGGAAACCGTCCGGGAAGGCGTCGAAGCCGTCAAAGCCCGGATGGACGGGCTTGCGGCGCAAGGCACGCCGTGGCTCGTCTGCGACGCGCTTTCCGACGCGGATCTGCGGGCCATCGGCGCGGCCTGCGCCGGGCACGCGCTGGTCACGGGCGGCAGCGGCGTGGCCCGCGGGCTCGGCGTCAACTTCGGCATCGGCGCGGACGGCCCCGTGCCCCCGGCCCCCGTCAACGCGCCGGGCCTCGCGCTCGTGCTCGCCGGGAGCTGTTCGCAGGCGACGCAGGCGCAGGTGGCGCGGTTCACGCGGCAGCGCCCCGGCTTTGCCCTCGATCCGCTGGCCCTTGCCGAGGATCACGGCGGGTACGTCGCCGAGGCCGTCGCCTTCGCCCGCAGGCACTGCCCGGACGGGCCGTGCATCGTCTACTCCACGGCCTCCCCGGACAGGGTCGCCGCGACGCAGGCCCGTTTCGGCAGGGAAGCCGCCGGAGCCATGATCGAGCGGGCGCTTGCCGACATCGCCGCCGCGCTGGTGGAAACCGGCGTCAGGCGCATCCTCGTGGCGGGGGGCGAAACCTCCGGCGCGGTCGTGTCCCGCCTTGGCGTGCGGGCGCTGCGCATCGGCGAAACCATCGCGCCCGGCGTGCCGTGGACGGAAACGCTGCACGACCCGGCCCAACCCGACGCCCCGCACCTTGCCCTTGCCCTCAAGTCGGGCAATTTCGGCGGCGAAGACTTTTTCATGCAGGCGCTCGGCCTTCTCGCAAACGCCGACTGACCGCGGCTGGCCGGACTGGCCGCGGCTGGCCGCGAAAGTCCCCCCTCCGCCCGGAGCGCGCCGCGCTCCCGCCGGGGCCTGCTTTTCATCCGCAACCACAGGGAGTCAATCATGTTCTACGAATCGCTGTTCAATCCGTCCATCCACCGCCCGGTCAAGGCATGCCTCACGGGCGCCGGCGAATTCGGCGCGTCCTTCCTCTTCCAGGCGCAGGGGATGCCCCTGCTCGAAGTCCCCGCCGTGTGCACGCGCACCGTGCAGCGTGCGGTGGACGCCTATGAAAACGCGGGCATCCCCGCCTCCAAAGTCCGCGTGTGCGAATCCGCCGAAGACGCGAAAAAGGCCTATGCCGACGGCTTCAACGTCGTCGTGGATCGGTTTGACTACATCGCGGATCTCCCCCTCGACGTGTTGGTGGAAAGCTCCGGCGCGCCCGAAGCCAGCGCCGCCGCCGCCGAGCTCGCCATTGAGCGCGGCATGCACGTCGTCATGGTTTCCAAGGAAACCGACTCCGTCGTCGGCTCCATCCTGGCGCGCAAGGCGGCGGAACGCGGCCTCGTCTACACCACCGGCGACGGCGACCAGCCCAGCCTGCTCATCGGGCTCATCAGCTGGGGCCGCGTCCTCGGCATGAACATCGTGGGCGCGGGCAAGTCCAGCGAATACGACTTCATCTATGATCCCGCGCGCGACATGGTGCTGTGCCCCGGCCAGAAGCAGGAAATCGCCACTCCCGGCATGGGCTCGCTGTGGCAGTTCGGCGACCGCCCGGCGGAAGAGGTCGTCGGCAAGCGCCGCGCCATGCTCACCTCGCTCTCGCACCGTTCCGTGCCTGACCTCTGCGAAATGGCGGTGGTCGCCAACGCCACGGGCATGATGCCGGATCGCCCGCTCTTCCACGCGCCGGTGGCCCGCATCGACGAAATGCCCGATCTCTTCTGCCCCAAGGCCGACGGCGGCCTGTTCGACGCGCCGGGGCGCCTCGACATCTTCAACTGCTTCCGCCGCCCCGACGAGGCGAGCATGGCGGGCGGCGTCTTCATCGTCGTGGAATGCAAAGATAAAAAATCGTGGCAGGTGCTCAAGGCCAAGGGGCACCCGTGCAGCCGCAACGACCGCTATGCCGCGCTGTACCATCCCGCCCACCTGCTCGGCGTGGAAACCGGTACCAGCGTCCTCGCGGCGGCCCTCATGAAGCACGCCACCGGCGGCGACAACCTGCGTCCGCTGTGCGACCTGTGCGGGCGCGCCGTGCGCGACCTGCCCAAGGGAACCGTCCTTGACATGGGCGGCCACCACCACACCATCGACGGCGTGGAAGGCGTCCTCAACCCCGCCGCCGCCATCGGCCCGGATGCGGCCCTGCCCTTCTACCTGCTCAGCCACCGGACGCTGTGCAGGGATGTCCCCGCCGGGAAGCTGATCACCCTCGGCGACCTCGACATGCCCGAAGAGTCCACGCTGCTCCGCCTGCGCCGCGAACAGGACAAGGCATTCGGCCTCGTGAAATAACCGGCGGATACCCGCCTTCAGGGAGGCGGCAAAGGTGCCGCCCCCTTTCCCAAAGACAGACGGGATCGCCCGACAACAATCTGACGATAGACGCTCTCCTCTGCCTTTCCCCAAAAACAGATGGGATCGCCCCTTGCCGGGGTGATCCCGTTTGTCTTTCAGGGCCCTGCCGCCTAAAGGCTGATGGCCTCCGCCTTGGAAAGCCCAATAAAGAGAGAGAGAGAGAGAGAGAGAGAGAGAGAGAGAGAGAGAGAGAGAGACGGCCTGCCTTGCCCAGCGCATCCGCCGGAAAGCGCGCAATGGCCCCTGCCCCCACAACGTCCGCCTGTCCCCCGGCGGGGGGATGAGGGCAGCCAAGCCATCCACGGGCTTGCGGGGCCATCCCCGTCCCCCCGGCGGATTCGGTAATATTGGGGAAAGGCGGAACCCTGAATCCCCACGTCCTCCCCCGCCTAAAAGCCCCGCGTGTTCCGGCACGGAATCATGCGTGCCGGACAAGGCGCAGGGGCACCCCTTCCGTGCTCCGGGCCGCGAGAAAGGCCTTGAACGCCTCCAGACGTTCCTCCGTATAGGGTTCGGCGCCGCAGGGGTACGCCCGTCCGAGCTGGCGGTACTTGCCCTCCCCATAACGGTGGTAGGGCAGCAGTTCCACGCCCGCGATGTCGGCCCCTCGTGCCGCTTCCTCCCGCAGCATGGCGAAAGCCGCCTCCAGCCCGGCGGGATCGTCGTTCAGGTCGGGGATCAGCGGTATTCGGATCAGAACCTTTTTGCCCATGCGGAACAGCCCGCGCAGGTTGTCCAGAATCCGCCGATTGCCCGCGCCCGTAAGCCGCCTGTGCGCCTCGTCGTCCATATGCTTGATGTCGTAGAGGAACAAATCCACATGCGGGGCCAGCTCCCGGAATGTTTCCCAGTCCGCCATCCCGCAGGTTTCGAGGGCCGTATGCACGCCGTCGCCGCGGCAGGCCATGAGCACCTCGCGGGCGAACGCCGCCTGCATGGTCGCCTCCCCGCCGCTCAGCGTCACCCCGCCCCCGGACTGCCAATAAAACGGGGCGTCCCGCATGACGGCATCCACGACTTCGCCCACGCTCATGGATCTGCCGCTCACCCGCAGCGCCCCGTTTGGGCACTCGTCCGCGCACGCCCCGCACCCCCGGCAGGAAGCGGCCCTCTCCACAAGATGGGCCGTGCCGGACGATCCGGCCCTCAGGCTGTGGAGCCCTTCAGGGCACGCCGGGACGCATGCCCCGCACGCCGAACAGCGTTCGGGCTCGAACAGGATTTCCGGGCGCGGGGACTGGCTCTCAGGATTGGAACACCACCCGCAGCGCAGGGGGCACCCCTTGAGGAACACCAGCGTGCGCGTCCCCGGCCCGTCGTGGATGGAATACCTCTGCATATTGAAGACAATCCCGCGCATACCGCCCCCGGCATAAAGATTTTGCGCTCCGGAATCCCGCCGTCAGGCCATCCGGGGCGCGGCCCGCTACAGGTTCCGCAACATGGTGCGGCTGATGATCTCGTCCTGCACGTCCTTGCACAACTCCACGAAAAACGCGCTGTACCCGGCGACGCGGATCATGAGATCCTTGTACTGCGCGGGATCGGCTTGTGCGGCGCGCAAGGTGTCGTCGTCCACATAGCTGAACTGCATCTGCCCGTTCCCAAGCAGGCTCGCCGTGCGGAGCAGGTTGATGAGCCCCTGCTCGCCTTCGGGCGTATCGAGCAACCCCTTCATGATCTTGAAGTTGTGTACCTGCCCGATTTCCATGGCCTCGACGTTCACCTTGCTGACGGACTTGATGACGGCGGTAGGCCCGCACACGTCGCGCTGCTGTCCGGGGCTGATGCCGTCGGAAAGCGGCGCGCCCGCGAGCCTCCCGCACGGCAGCGCCCCGATGAGCATCCCCTGCGGCGTGTTGTTCGAGATGGACAGCGTGCCGTGGCTGAAACGGCTGTACAGCGTCCGGCGGCGCTTGTGCTCGTCTTGCGTGAAATCCACGATGTCCTTGGCGAAAAAGTCCGCTTCATCGTCGTCGTTGCCGTACTTCGGCGCGTCGAGACAGCGCTTGAGGAGTTTTTCGTGCCCCACGAAGTTGTCGCGGAGCGCCTGCGCCAGTTCTTCCAGCGTGCAGGCCTTGTCCTCATAGACGAGCTTCCTGACCGCCGCCATCGAATCCGCGTAGTCGGCCAGCCCCGTCCAGATAAGCCCCGGCCCGGCATTCACCACCGCGCCGCCGTCCATGACGTTCTTCCCGCTTTCCATGCAGCCCTCGACCAGCGCGGACACCAACGGCTTCGGCGCGTAGTCGCGGTGGATGCACTGGCTGATCAGCGTGGCTTGCAGGGCCAGTTCCGTAATATGCGCGACCTGCCGCTTGACCGCCGCCTCGAACTTTTCAAACGTGTCGTACTGCTCCAGCCCGCCGAGTTGCAGCCCCTGCACCGTGCCGTCGTAGAGCAGCACCCCGTTGTTGAGCACAAATTCAATGGCGACGGGCCAGTTGGTATATCCCACCGACGTCCACTGGTAGATGCGCCCGGACTTCTGCGGCTCCACGCAACCCATCAGGCAGTAGTCGCGGGCGTCGTCATAGGAAAAGCCCTTGGAGAGCATTTGTTTGATGTGCATGTCGTCGAAGTGGCAGGCCGGGAAGCCGATGCCGGATTTGACGACCTCGACGATCTTCTTGAGGTATTTCTGGGGCGAGGCGTTGTGGATGCGCGTCGCCAGCGCGGGCTGGTACAGGCCGAGATTCTTGGAGGCATCCATGATCATGTAGGTCAGCTCGTTGCAGGCGTCGCCGCCGTGCCGCTTCTGCCCGCCGACCACCAGATTGATGAACGGCTGGTAGCCCGCGAAATACATGGCGGATTCCTTGCTGCACAGCCACATGACCTCGGCCATCTTGATGAGCCAGCAGCACAGCAGCTCGGACGCCTCGGCCTCGGTGATCACGCCGTTGTCGATGTCGTGCCGGTAGAATGGGTAGAGGTACTGGTCGGCGCGCCCAAGGGAAATGCCGGTCTGGTTTTCCTCCAGCGTGAACAGCGATTCCGCGAACCACACGGATTGCAGCGCCTCCTGAAACGAAGAGGGCGGATTGGCGGGCACGTTGCGGCAGACGCGCGCGATGCGTTCCAGTTCGGCCCGGCGGCGGGGATCGGCCTCGTCCGCCGCGAGTTCGAGGGCATAATCCGCATAGCGCTCGGCATAGCGGATCGCGCCTTCGCAGGTGAGGATCATGGCCTCGTAGAAATGGATTTTGTCGATGTCCTCAGGGATGCCGGGCGAGCAGGCCGCGAGGCGTTCGCGGGCTTCCGCCATGACCCCGCCGAAGCCCTTGGACAGCAGGATGATGTCATAGCCGGGGCAGGTGTCGCCCCCACCGCTCTGGCTCTTGATGGACACGTCGCAGACAAAGCTCTCGCTGGACCAGCTCCACAGCCCGGCCTCGCGGAACCGCGTTTCGGAAATCTCGTCCACGGAGCGGCCTTCCCAGTACGGGAATACGGTTTCCCGCAACGCCCGCTTGGTGTCCTCGTCGATTTCATACGGATCCTGCGCCCGCGTGGACAGCGTGTCCAGTTCGTCCCGCACCCAGCGCCACGCGATGTCCGGCGAGACTTCCCCACCCCGGCGGCGGCCCGCCGGATGGCTGACGATGAGTTCTTCCGGGAAGATGGCGAGCGGCGCGGTTTCGCAGGCGCGCTTGAAGGCCAGCGCCCGCAGCTTGATGAGCGGCATCCCCGGATGGCGTTTGTAGGTTTCGGTGAACGCCAGCGCGCGGGAAGCGGAAATGTTGGGCTTCGAGGCCAGGTAGTCGGCGCGCAGCCGGGCCACGCGCCCGGACAGCCCGGAAGCGCCGGAGGGGTTTGTCGGGGTACAACAGGACATGAGGGGGCTCCTTTGCAAAAAGGTTTCGCCGGGCGGCGGATACGTTTTTCGGCTTTTGGCGTTAGAGGAAGCGCTCGACACGGCCCTTGCCGTACCCGCTGAGCGCATAGCGCTGCGTGAGCGTCCCGGCCTCAAGCGTTTCCTCGGCGATGCGGACGATGCCCACGGCCTTGAGCGCCTGCAAATGGCCGTCCACGGCGTCCGGGGAAAGCTGGCGTTCGCCGGGGTACTGCGGGCGCAGGGCTTCGTAGACGGCCCGCGCGGTGCGGGGCTTGCCGTCGCGCAGCAACGCCGCGATGGTCAATCGGATGGGTTGTTTCATGGGTTTACGTTGCGGAGGTTGATGATGTCGCGCGGGTTGCCGATGACGAGGAACATGCCCGCAAAAATCGCGGCGGCCCCGATCACGAGGCTGCGGGTGATTTCGACGTCCGTGAACAGCGCGCCGAACAGCACGCCCCACAGGGCGTAGGTGATGTTGAGGGCCATGGCCCGGCTCACGCCCGCCATGTTCATGGCCTTGTACCAACAGCGGTACGAGATGCAGCCCACAACGCCCGCCAGTGCGAAGCACCCCACGCCGGGGCTCGAAAACGCGCGGGCCAGCAGGCCGGGAATGTCGCAGCCCGGCGCGGACGCGCTCACATGCCACAGTGCCAGCGGGACGATGATCCCGGCGTAGAGCAGGCTGGACACGATCTGATAGACGTTCAGGGCCACGGCGGGCTCGATGAAGTCCATGCCGGAGGTGACGCACACGCCCTCGGCGGCCCAGCCGAACGCCGCGAGGAACGCGAAGGCGATCCCAAGATAGAACAGGCCGCCCCCGGCCCCTTCCGGCGGGGTGTAGCCGATGGCGATGGCCCCGATCACGCACAGCGCGAGGCCCCCCCACGCCCTGAGGCTGACGCGCTCCTTGAGGAAGACGAGTGCCAGCAGCGCGGCGACGGCGGGATAAAGCGACGTGATGGGCAGGACGTACGCCGGGCCAGCCATGGACAGGGCCATAAGGTAGCCGCCCATGCCGAGCGGAGCGCCGAGCAGCGCCCCCCAGATGCAGGCCCGCCCCGCCTTGCTGCGGAGCGTGCGGATCACTTCCCGGCCCTTGCCTTGCGCGCCGTTGATCGCCAGCGAGAGGCACGCGGCGCAGAAGTCATGGAGCCCGGCGGCGAGGAGCGGCGCGAACAGCCACAGCGCCGGGTTGCCGAACGGTTCTTCCGCCAGCCCCTTGCCGAGGATCAGCCCGTCGGAGCTCCAGATCATGCCGGACATCAGGGCCAGCGCCAGCCCTTTCTTGGCGTAGCGCAGTTCTTTTTGTTCACGCAGGCTGGCGAGGTTGGTCATTGTCGGCGTCCTTTTGGGGTGTGGGGTTGGCTGGGGAGGGGAGAGGGAAACTTTCTAAGAAAGTTTCCCTCTCCCCTCCCCAGACCCCTCCCCTCTCTCTTCAAAGATTTTCGACTGGTGGGGAGACTGCCCGGAGGGAGTCCCTGTCGTTCTTCAGACGGGGAGGCATTCCCGAAGGGAGCCCCTCTTATGCTTCAGACGGGAAGGCATTCCCGGAGGGAACCCCTACGTGTTTCAGGCGGGAGGCGTTCCCGAAAATCCAGGCCGGGGCACGGCTGGGGTTCGTCAAAAACGGCGTTTCCCGGCGGACGGGGCGGGCCGCCGTTCGCCAGTTCGGTGAAAGGGGGAAAGGTATGGTTCACAGTCCGAGGAGGGCACGGTATCCGGCGGCATCAAGCAGGGATTGGGCGGATGCGTCCGGGCGGATGCGGATCATCCAGCCTTCCCCATAGGGGGAGACGTTCACCAGCGTAGGCGTGCTTTCCAGTTCCTCGTTCACGGCGACGACCTCGCCGGGGATGGGCATATACAGTTGGTTGACCGACTTGAGGGATTCGACCGTGCCGAAGTCGCTCCCGGCCTCGAACCGCGTACCCACTGCGGGCAGATCCACAAAGGCGATTTCGCCGAGCTGATCCTGTGCGAAATCGCTGATGCCGATGACGGCTTCGCCGCCGTCCATGCGCACCCAGACATGCTCGTCGGTATAACGGAGGGATTCTGGGAGGTTGAGTTCTTCGCTGCTTTTCATGGGAAGTTCCTTTTCTTGGGATATATTCAACTTGAACGGCGGGGCAGCCCAGAGGGAATCTGCTTCGGGGACGCCGCAAGATGGGATTCGGTAAACACGAAAGCCTTTGCGGGGGAAAGCGTGGTGGATGTTCCTCTTTCTTCGGAACCGGTTCCCCGCCCTTCCTCAATGGCTCATCCGCCGGCCTCGACGAGGGAAAGCGCGGCTTCGTACAGGCCCTCCGCCAAGGTGGGGTGGGCGTGGATGGTTGCGGCGATGTCCCGGACGGATGCGCCCAGACGCAGGGCAAGCCCGGCTTCCGCGATGAGATCCGTGGCATGGGCCCCGGCGATATGCACGCCGAGCACTTTGCCCGTGGCCCCGTCCGAAACGATCTTGAACATGCCGGGAAGTTCGTTCATGGCCTGCGCCTTGCCGAGCTCGCGCATCTGGAACGTGACTGTGCGCACGTCGCGGCCCGCCTCGGAAGCCTGCGCTTCGGTAAGCCCCACGCAGCCGATTTCGGGCGACGTGAAAATGCCGGACGGTACGGCGGAATAGTCCATCCGCCCTTCATGCCCAAGGCAACCGCGCACGGCGCACAGGCCCTCGGCGGCGGCGACATGGGCCAGCATGATCTTGGAAGGGCCCAGTACGTCGCCCACGGCATACACGCCGGGGAGGGAGGTGCGCATGTGATCGTCGGCCCGTATCCAGCCCCGCCCGTCCACGGCGACCCCGGCTTCCGCCAGGCCGAGGCCGGAGGTGTTGGGCGTGCGCCCCACCGTGACCAGCACGGTTTCGGCTTCGATGGGCGTTTCCTTCATCTGCGCGGGCGCGGGGTCGCTGATGAACGGCGAGGGGCCAAGTACGGCCTTGACCACGCCGTCTTCCACGCGGACGTCCTTGAGCGTCCGGCCCAGTTCGCAACCGATGCGGCGTTTCTTCATTTCCCGCTGGAGCAGCGTGCTCATGTCCGCATCCACGGAAGGCAGGGGCAACAGGCGGTTCTGTCCTTCCACCACCGTGACCTTGGCCCCGAAAGCCTGATAGATGAACGCCAGCTCGCAGCCGATGACGCCCCCGCCCACGATGGCGATGGACGCGGGTACCCGGTCGAGCGCCAACGCGTCGTCGCTGGTCAGGATATGCGCATGATCGACGGGCAGGCCGGGAAGTTCCAGCGCGCCCGAACCCATAGCGAGGATCACGCGGTCACCCTCAACGGAAACCTGGCCTTCCGCTGTGGAGGCTTCCACCAGCCCGGCATGGACGAGGCGCCCCCGCCCCTTGAGGAGCCGGACGCCGAGGCTTGCACAAGCCTTTTCAAGCCCGCCGCGCAGGGTGGCGCAGACCTTTTCCTTACGGGCGAGCACGGCGGCGGGGTCCACAGCCGGAACCCCTTGCCCGGTAATACCGAACTGGGACAGGCGCAAAGCCAGCTCCAGCGCGTCGGCGGAGGCTTTCAGCGTCTTGGTGGGGATGCAGCCGTTGTTCAGGCAGGTCCCGCCGAGACGCTGAAAGCCTCCGCCAACGCGCTGGAGCTGGCTTT
>NZ_DBMAFI010000022.1:0-61031 GCF_057864385.1 Bilophila sp.
CTATATACATCTGGATACCAGCAAACCATTGTTGTTGTTTCTGGAGAATGTATCATTCCAAGTGAACTTGAACATTTAATCACTATTGTATCACAAAATAAACCTACACAAAATGATATAGAAAATATAATACATGAATATGCAAAGAATCTTGACTTTAAAATAGATGAAAAGGATATTGGAGAACTCGCACTAGAATTGAAGGGATTTTCATTTTTCCAAATAAAACAAGTTCTTGATTTGGCATATACAAATGGCGGTCTTATATCGATAAATGACAAAAATTTTATACTTTCTGAAAAAAAGCAAATAGTTTGTAAATCAGGATTACTGGAATATATCGATTCAAACTATGATATCGATTCAATTGGGGGCCTAGAGGGACTAAAAAAATGGCTTTATCGGAAAGCGCAAATATTCCATAATTTGGATAGTGCTTTAAAAAATGGAGTAGATATCCCTAAAGGAATGTTAATTGTAGGCTTTCCAGGCTGTGGAAAATCATTAACGGCGAAAACGACAGCCGCGCTATTTAAAGTCCCGTTACTTCGTCTTGATGTTGGAAGAATACTTGGCAAATATGTTGGCGAGTCAGAAAGAAATATGCGGTCTGCCTTGGCTCAGGCTGAAGCTGTGAGTCCTTGTGTTTTGTGGGTTGATGAAGTGGAGAAAGCCTTTGCCGGGGGTATAGGAAGCGGTGGGCACGAAGTTACAGCAAGACTTATTGGACAATTTCTTACATGGATGCAAGAAAAAACCTCTACAGTGTTTGTTGTTGCCACTGCTAATGACTTGGAACGACTTCCTACTGAATTTTTGCGAAAGGGGCGGTTCGATGAAATTTTTTCAGTGGCTCTCCCCACGCCTCAAGAGCGTTTACAAATACTCAAGATTCATCTTATGAAACGTAAAAAATACTATGCAGCATTGAATCTTTCTGAAGTTGTCGAAAAAACAAATGGGTTTTCAGGAGCAGATTTAGAGGCTGGAATTGCTGCTGCTGTTGAAGAACTATTTATTAAGTATCTTGATCCTAGTAGTAATGAAAAAATGGAGAATGTTATTCATAAAGAAGATCTATTGAATGCTTTTGAGAAAATAAAACCACTTTCTTCTGCTCTTGAGAATAAATTTAAGTTAATGGAAAAAAAGCTTAATGAATATAATGTAAGACCTGCCGCTGGGTGATAAAATTTTCTGTACTGCTACAGCAACATATTTATATTTATGAATAGGTGGTTGTCACCTTTTACAGCCTTTGCACAAAACGCTTTCCCGTTCCCTTCCATTGAAATCAAAAATAAGCCAGTCCTCAGGCTCAGGGCTGGCTTATCGTCGCTTGGGGAATTGGTGATTTGTTTTACAGGGGAGAAATGTCCTTATTTGTCCCACAGTAGTGCGATACCTGCCGCCAATTGAATGCGGGCGACGATCCCCAGATTGTGCAGGAACTCATCCTGCAAAGTCTGAATACCGATATGCTTGTCTAGCCCACACGGACAAGTGAGTATGTTTTTGTCCATTGCCCGGCACATCCTTCTCTGGTCCTCATATCGCCAAAGCCGCCCTGTAAGCGGATTCCATCATTTTTACTCCACGCGCCTTGCCTGACATGGACTGTTCCAAATCGCAACTCATGTACATGAGCTCATGGAGCTTGTTAAAGAGCAATATAGTTTTTCAATTACTCAACAATATGAATGTAAACAAGGTTATATCTTTATTTGCTTTTCACAAAACTGTTCGTCATAGATAAATAAAAGGATGTATATCAAATTAATTTGAATCTATATTACAGTATAGAACAGAGAAGTTTTTTCGTTTTCCCCCTTCTATTCACAATAAGCTGGATGGAAGGGGACTTTTTATGGAGGAAAAATGCAAGAGTACAATTCAGAAGAAATTTCGGAACTCGCCAAGGCCCTCATCAAAGTTCAACGCCAGCTTCAACCAGCAACCAAGGATGCCAACAACCCGTTTACCAAGAGCAGATACGCCACATTGAACAGTGTCATGGACTCGTGCCGTGACGCCTTGCTTTCCAACAATATCTGGCTTTGCCAGTATCCGGTTCCTGCCGAACCGGGATATCTTGGGTTGGTCACGAAACTCACCCATGCCGAGTCTGGACAATGGCAGTCGAGCCTTGCCGTGGTCCCCCTGCCCAAGGCCGATCCCCAGGGGGTAGGCATCAGCATGACCTATATGCGCAGGTATGCGCTTTCAGCCATGCTCGGCATCGTCACAGAGGAAGATACGGACGCAGAGTTTGCTTCGGACAAGCCCAACCGCCTCCAGAGACAGAAAAGTGCCGTAAACGCCCCACAGCGGGGCAAAACGGTTCAGGATGATTCAGGACAAGCAAAAAATATTTCACCCGCCTCAAATCGAACGTCAGGCGGACTTTCAAAATTGCCTCATCTGGATGGAATTTCATATCAAATCGTATCGGCACAGGATGGCCGGGAGTGCGTTCTCGCCACAGGAAACACGGCGGCGAAGAAGGAACAGCTTTCGGCAGCGGGGTTTCACTGGAACCCGCAACGAAAAATCTGGTGGAAGTATGCCGCATAGGGGAAAGGGCCGTCCTTGGTGGGGCGGCTCTTTCCATTTTCGTTCTTATTACAGGGGGAAACGGATGGACGAAACGACCAGAACTACAAGAGCAGAAGGGTTATTGGAAATCCTCCGCTGTGGATTGGAACGGTACGCGGAACGCCAAACGGCGATCCGGCTTGGCGACCGTTCCCGATATGTCGGACTGTCCGACATTGCCAGGATGCTGGACTGTCCAAGGGCGGCACTGGCTGCCAAACTCTGCACAACTGAACGGGGAAATACTGCCGAAGCTCTCAAACGCCAACTGCTCCTCCAACGAGGGCACTGGTTTGAGACGGGCGTCCATCAGGCTCTTATGGGATATGGTTTATCTCCGCTTTCTCAACTGGAAATCGGGATCAGACATGGGAACATCCCGATCAAGGCCTATCTGGATTTCACGCTGGTGACTGACCAGCCACATCCGTCTGTACGGATTTTGGAAGTCAAATCCACAGCAAAGCTGCCGACAACGCTTTCCGAGAGCTACGCCATGCAGATCGGCGGGCAGACGGCATTGCTCAAAGCCTACTGGAACCATCCGGTTTTCAACATCATTCAGGAGACGGGGGAAGTGCTCTGCCACAGGACGTTCCCTGAAATCTGTAGAGAACTCCTTGGCGTATCCCTTTCTGATGATGCTTCAGCTTGCGACGTTCAAGGGTGGGTTCTCTGCCTGTCCATGCATGATGCAAAGGCCTTTGGCCCGTTTCTTCCTGAAAATACGGATGTTGCCCGATGTCTGGATATGGCTTCCGAATTCTGGGAGAAGGTGAATGCTCTTAGAGAAAACAGGCTGAATCTGAACGCGGTTCAAACGGCGCAGGGGCTTGCCCCCCTGTGCCCGTCATGTTTCTGGAAGGAGGATTGCCCACATTTCAAAGGCTCCTTGCATCCTGAGTGGGAGGATACTCTCGCACAGTTTATGGAGTTGAAAGCACAGAAAAAATCGCTTGATGAGGCTATCGGTGAACTGGAAGTCCGTTTGAAGGCCGCCTACCAGCTTTCCCATACGGTGAGGGGAGAATGGATCAACACAGGAAACCATACGTTCCGGGTGATTCCCCAGAACGGGAGAGTGACATTGGATCGAAAACGACTGGCTAAAGAGCTTGACACTCTGCTTGGTGAACAGAATGCCCAGACGCTTATGGCGAGATGCGAAAAGCAGGGAGAACCCTTTGAGAGGTTGTATGCGATTCGGATGTGAAAGGCAGAACTCCAGCTTGACAGTTCAATAAAAAGCACCTAATTTAGCATATAAATAAATGTGAAAAAGAGGTTAAAAATGGAGACTATCCACGCAGACATGACAGTGAGCGTAACGGAACTGAAGCGAAATTTTGCTGGTATTCTCGCTTCTGCGCAGGGGAACCCTGTTGCCGTGTTGAATCATAACAAGCCGGAAGCCTACCTTATTCCCGCCCGGCATTACGAACAACTTTTGAGCCGATTGGAAGATGCCGAAGACAGAAAACTTGTCCTTGAGCGCAGTGACGGCCCATTTGTTGAGGTATCACTGAATGAGCTATAAGCTTCGATTTCATGAGCAGGCTCTCAAGGAGTGGAAAAAACTTGGGGCGACACTACAGGAGCAATTCAAAAAGAAACTCGCAGAACGCTTGGAACAGCCAAGAATTCCTTCCGCTGCTCTTTCAGGTATGTCTGATTGCTATAAAATCAAGCTGAAGGCGGCTGGTTATCGTCTCGTATACCGTGTTGAAGACGATATTGTGTATGTTACCGTAATCGCTGTTGGGAAACGAGAGCGCAACATCGTATACGGTACTGCACACAGTCGTATGTAAGATAAGAAAAAAGATTTATCACATCCCGGTTTCTCTTCGGAGAGGCCGGGATTTTCTGTTTTTAACCCTTAAAAGGAGAATATCATGGAGTCACAGAACATTCAGGAACTGGAAGCACTCACACCCGTCGAAATGGATGCCGGGCTTGTCTTCAGCGGCGTGCCGACCGGGAACAAGATTTGGGGATTCCAGAATCCCTGCCTGTATACCCCCGCTATCGACCCACATTACAGCTTTCATGAATCGGCACGGGATGCCGCCGTTTGGTTCATGAACAAACTTGATCCGCTGTATCTCTACGGCCCTACGGGTTCGGGAAAGACGAGTCTTATCAAGCAGCTTGCCGCTCGGTTGAACTATCCCGTTTTCGAGGTGACTGGTCACGGACGGATGGAGTTCGCTGACCTGTGTGGTCATATTTCCCTGCACGAGGGAAGCATGCGTTACGAGTACGGGCCGTTGTCCTTGGCGATGCGTTACGGGGGACTTTTCCTGATAAACGAAGTGGATTTGCTCTCTCCAGAGGTCGCTGTTGGTCTTAACGGTGTTCTGGAAGGTGCGCCCCTGTGTCTGCCGGAGAACGGTGGGGAAGTCATTCATCCGCATGAAATGTTCCGCATCGCCTGCACGGGCAACACCAACGGAGGCGGGGACGACACGGGGCTTTATCAGGGAACCGGGAGGATGAACCTTGCGTGGCTTGATCGTTTCATGCTGTGCGAGGTCAATTACCCGGATGCCGCAGTGGAAAAGGATTTGCTGGCGAAGCTCCATCCGGCCCTGCCGGAACACCTCGCCGTCAAGATGGTGGATTTCGCCAATGAAATCAGGAAGCAGTTCATAGGCGCTTCCGATTCCTACACGGATACCATCGAGGTGACGCTCTCCACGAGAACCTTGCTCCGCTGGGCGGACTTGACCCTGCGCTTTCAGCCGTTGGCGCATCAGGGCATCCAGCCGTTGTCCTACGCGCTGGATCGGGCCTTGGGCTTTCGGGCGTCCCGGCCTACCCGCGCCATGCTGCATGAACTCCTTCAGCGGATGTTCCCGATGGATTGCCATCTGGGGGAGTAAAAACGGCTCCGGCAGCCATGCTGGAGCAATGGCTGGCCTCAATTCCCAGGCATATGGAGACAGCCCCAGACTATCTCGACACGCTTCCTCAGCTTCCGCAGGTGATTTTGAAAAACGAGGCTTCTTCACGCTTCCGGCGTGGGGAAGCCTTTTCCCATGCGCTGGAGATTCTCCGGGGATGTTCCGGGCAATCAGGCCGAAGCCTGACCATTCCTGCGGATGATTGCGTGGATGGAAACCCTGTCCGGGAATTGCTGCAACGCTCCCTCCAAAAACTCTCTGAAGACGATCACATCGAACTCTTAACCCCTTTAACCCAATAACGGAGTTGTCATGGATACCCCCATTCTTTCCGACATCAAGGTTCTCGACAATCTTCTCGCCCTGAATCTTAACGTCAGTCTCTGGTCCGCCCGCAAGAAGATGGTGCTGGAAGACTTCGGCGGCGCGGAACTTCCCCCGGAAGACCTCGCCTCTCTGGGTTCCAAGCGCATCGCTGATCCGAACAGCCTCAAGGTGTTCTCCACCCTGAAGGCCCGTGCCTTCAATTTCCTTGACCGCCACGGCATCCGGTTCATGTCCGGCTGGGCCATCCCGGAAGACAAGGCCGGAGACATCATCAGGGAACTCATAGGCATCCGGGATGAATTCCTGAAGGAAAAAGATGCCTTCCTTGCCGATTACGACCAGTCCATTGAAAACTGGATCAACAAGCATACGAAGTGGGCCGGCATCATCAGGGAATCCACGGTGGGTTCCGAGTATGTCCGTTCCCGTATGGGATTTTCCTGGCAGTTGTACCGGGTTGCGCCGCTCATGGATCATGCCGTCCCGGAAGCCGTTGCTGAGTCCGGCCTCAACGAGGAGGTGGAGAATCTCGCCAAAACGCTTTTCGGGGAGATTGCCCGTTCCGCGGATGAAACATGGAATCGCGTCTACGCGGGCAAAACGGAAGTGACCCACAAGGCGTTGTCCCCCCTGCGGACACTCCAGCGGAAACTGTCCGGCCTGACCTTCATCAATCCCCATGTGAGCCCCGTGGTGGACATCATCCAGACGGCCTTCAATCGGGTTCCCAAGAAGGGCAGCATCACCGGGGCGGATTTGGTCATGTTGCAGGGACTTGTGTGTCTGCTCCGTGATCCCGATGCGCTCATTGTCCATGCCGGGCGGCTTATCGAAGGCTATGGCCCCGCCAGCGTGCTCGATGCGGTAACGGCTCCTGCCATGCGGGATATTCCTGTGCGTGAGGACTTGCCGGAGGTCATGTCCGTCCCCCATGCCAATCTCCCCAACGTAGGATTGTGGTAACATCATGTTGAAGCCAAAGGATATCATGGATTGCTTGCCGCTGCTGGCGAGCGTTTTGGGTAACCAGTACGGCGTAACGGTGGAAATCGGCGGAAGTGAAGCCTATACGGACGGCAAAACGATTCACCTGCCCGCGCTTCCGTTGGATTCTGAACCGGAATTGATAACAATGATAAAAGGATATTGCGATCACGAATCCGCTCATATCCGGGAAACGGACTTTGAAATTCTGAGAAAGGCCCAATTAACGCCTTTTCAGCATAATCTGTTCAACATCCTTGAGGATTGGCGTGTCGAAGAACGCCTTTCGGCACGGTATCCGGGATGCCGGGAAAACTTCAGGCACCTGATTCAAAAGCTCTTTGGAGCACAAAAGGCCGGGGATACGAACCCGGCCTTTTCCATTTTGAACACCATATTGCTGACGGTGCGTTCGTGGTCGGTGGACGCGATTATCCCCCGCAGGGAATCCGTGGCAAAGACGATGGAACGCCAATATCCCGGACTCCGAAAGGCATTGGACGGGATTCTCGGTAGAATGAGGGGTTCCTGCAAGGATACCGGAGACTGCATCCGGTATGCGCTGGAACTGGAGCAGGCCATCCTGCAATGGTATTCCGAACAAACGGATGCCCAACAAAGAAGAAAAAAAGATGAATCCATTACAAAGGATACGTTGGATACCGCCGAGGTTTCCCTTGGCGCTCTGGCGAGTATGCTGAACGCTTCCGCTTCTGATGAGCTGCCCAAAGGGTTTGGCGAGTCTTTGGCGGAACGGATCAAACTGGACAGCCCCAAGGACAGGCGGAAGCAGCTGAGGGTAGCCGTCACGGGACGGAAGCGGCTTGCGGAGCTTCCTCCCGGACAACTCAGTTGGATCGAACGCCGGACTGCCGGGCTCGGTTTCAGGCTTCAAGGGGTCATGCAGGCGCAGAAATGGCTGCCCGTCATGCCGGGAGTGCGGGGGCGCCTTTCCCCTTCGCTGTGCCACAGGTTGGCGGTCGGGAATCCCAGAGCTTTCGTGAAGAACGGTTTCAGGGAATCGCCGGATACGGCGGTTCATATCCTTTTGGACAGCAGCGGTTCCATGACGGACTCCGGCCTCATGCTGGCGAATGCCGTGTGTTATGCCGTAGGAAAAGCCCTTCAGGGTATCCCCGGCGTAAATCTGGGCATTACGGCGTTTCCCGGCGCAAATAAGGCGAAACGCGGGGCAACGGTGGTGCCTGTTCTTCGGCACGGTGAAAAGCTCACCGCCAGATTCCCCGAAATGGCCTATGGGATGACTCCGATGGCGGAATCCCTCTGGTGGGTCATGCAGCAGATGTATTTCCTCCGCGAGAGCAGAAAAATCATCCTGATCATCACGGACGGAGAACCCGACTCCATCCCCGCCGCACAGGAGGCGTTCAACCAGGCCCAGAAAAAAGGTTTTGAATGCTGCGGCCTCGGCATCATGTGTCCGGGCATCGCAGCCTTGCTGCCTCATGCCAGCCGCGTCATTGAGACGCTTCCACAGCTTGCCCCGGCACTGTTCGGACTGCTCGAAGATGCCTTGAGGAGGAACGCATGACGGATACCTGCCGACTGTGCCGCCTTGGGCTTTTGACGAGGATGCCGCTGTGCCTTGGAAAACATATCGAGTGGGACTACGGAACTGCCCGCCAGTACCGTTTGTCCCGTTTCATAACCAGATAGGAAGGAGGAACATATGAACTGGTCTGCGTGGATCGCTGTTGCCATTGCCATACTTGAAGCCATCCGTGAGGAATCGGATTAAACGAAAAACGAGGAGCACCCGATGTGTTCGGGTGTTCCTCATTCTGTAAAGTGTAAGAAATTTTTTGTGTCCGATTTTTGGGTATTAAACATGGAATTGGAAAGATTCATGACGTTTCTTGACAAATCAAGATAAACTGCCTAGTTTCAAGAAAAGGAGAAGGAAAAATGACGCAATCAGCTGCAACAACAGGACAAAAAGTCAAATTTGCAACGCAGCTCTCCCCGGACGTTCTTGCCGAATTACGTCAAATGGCTCATGAGGAGGGGCGTCAGATTCAATCCATCCTTGATGAAGCCCTGAGGGAATACATTGAAAACAAAAGGAATGCCAAGCCACGCACGCATGTGATGGCCGCTCTTTTTTCAAGTATGACGGAACATGATGCGCTCTATGAGGCTCTGTCCAAATGAGCCGGGATTATCTTACAACTGCCGATGTCCTTGGTTTGCATGCCATATTGCTCGAACGCTACGGAGGGGCTTCCGGCATCAGGGATATGGGTGCGTTGGAGTCTTCCGTCTATCGGCCTCAATGCGGTTATTACGCTGATATTGTGGAAGAGGCTTGTGCCCTGATGGAAAGCTTGTTGATCAATCATCCTTTTGTGGATGGCAACAAAAGGACGGCATTCGCCGCATTTGACGTATTCCTGCGTATTAACGGAAAACGTCTCCAAATGGATTCGGCAAGACTTTATACCCTGATCATACACTGGATAGAGCTTCCTCCCTCAATGCGATTACAGAATATGATGCAAGATGTGCGACCCTTTGTTCTGGAGTAAATCAATGGCAAACACGAAATACTATCGCCTTATGCTCGGCAAGGGTAGCCGCCATGCAGAGCAATGTCTTGCAGAGCGTTTCATTGGTGCGGATTATGGCATAGAACGCGACCTGTCTCGCGAGCTTCCTGACAGCTGGCGTCAGTTCAACGCGATGTTCATTCCTGTCTATCAAGAAACGCATCCCGAAAAGACCAAAGTTGCCGCCGGACTTGCCTGCGGCATGCTCTGGACTGTCTGTAAAGGTATGTCCGATGGAGATATTGTGCTTTGCCCTGACGGAACAGGCTGTTACCGTGTGGGAGAAATCAGCGGCCCATACCACTACGAATCGGGGCAGGTACTTCCACATCGTCGTCCAGTACGATGGTTGGATATAGCCATCGACCGGAGTGAAATGAGTTCCGCGTTGAGGAATTCAGCAGGGTCTATTGGCGCTGTTTGTAACATTTCCGATTATGCGGAAGAAATCAAAGCATTGCTGGCTGTGCATCAACCTAATCCCATTCAGGTTCAAGACCCGGACATCGAAAACCCTGTCGCCTTTGTGCTCGAAAAGCATCTCGAAGATTTTCTTGTGGCCAACTGGGTTCAAACGGAACTGGGGCGGAGGTATGATATTTTCGAGGATGACGGCGAAATCATTGGACAACAGTTTGCTACCGATACCGGGAACATGGACATTCTCGCCATCAGCAAGGATAGGCGAGAACTGTTGGTAGTAGAACTCAAAAAAGGTCAGGCCGCGGATAAGGTTGTGGGACAGATTCTCCGATATATGGGTTATGCCGCTCAGGAATTGGCTGAGGAAGGTCAAACGGTCAAGGGTATCATCATTGCTCAGGAAGATGACCTGCGCCTCAGAAGAGCCTTATCGGTAACGCCCAATGTGAGCTTTTACCGCTATCAGGTGAGTTTCAAGCTGATCCCTTCATAACTTCCCATATGTATCTTTTTACGTCAGGCTTCCTATCTGTCATAGATAAAACCGAAGATGCGTAAGGCTTGCCAAACCTCCATTTTATGGATACGGTCTGTACAACAAACGCAACCAGACGGGTATAAAGTTTAATGAGTTAAGGGAGTTAAGCCTGAATCTCCCCCTCTCCGCCAGAAATTTTGAACCCACTGGAAACAGGGGGTTTTTTGTTTTTGGCATGAGCTTTATTCCTGCGGATACAGTTCAGGGATACATTTGGAGCTCATCATGCCATTTGTCGGGGTATCTTCTCACTCCCGGTACCGTTCCTACCTGACGACCTATCGCGCTATACTTTATTTCCGCATTCTTGTGCCTAACTATCTGCAATCACTGATTAGTCAACGCGAAATCAGACGTTCTCTGAATGGTCTGGACAGCCGTAGTGCCCGTACCAAGGCAATGTAATAAATTTTTGCTTCTGATTTTTTAGTCAGCTCACAGCAAATGTAAAAGATAATAGTTTAATATGTTATGCTTTATCCTATGAGTAAGATAATCAACAATGTTGGTATTTTTTTACATATCAAAATAGGTTGACTCGCCTTATAAATGAACGTCTTCAAGACAGCAATAGTACAATAATTTGATTCATACAGAATATTCTATTTATAGTAATATTTTTCTTTGATATTTTGAGGAGAAAACTTATGTACAACATCTTTAGCTAGATTAATCCATGAACAGTATATACGGCTATTACTGTATTCACTTTGTATTAGAGGCGTATTTTATTGAACGCTAGAAACTGGTTCTCCTTTAAGTGCATGGCGCAGGGCAGGTAAAAACAGTGCCGTTATCGTGAGCAGTGCCAGTCCTGCACACGGCGCCGCCGCCAAAGCAAAAAAAGCGGCGCTATAGCTGGCATGGTGGGCGAAAAGGCCGCCGTAAGCGTTGCTGAAGGAGGCCCCGACGCCCTGAATAGTCAGTACAAAGCCAAGTCCCATATTGATATGCCCGCCGCCTTGCAGAAGGCGGGCGACAATGCCGGGTGTCGCCACGCCGAGCAGTCCCGCACCTACACCATCAAGCAATTGCACTGGTATGATGCTCCAAGGGCTGTTCCATAGGCCCGCAATACATCCTCGTAGGGGGAGGGCTAACAGGGCCATGTAAAAAAGCGGCCCATACCCCTTTCTTTGTGCGATATGAGCACCCCACAGAGCGGTCAGAATCATGGTTGTTTGTGCTAACACTACTGTGCCAGCCGTGTAAGCTGCCGCATTTACCTCGAACCGGGCGACAGCCGACTGCCCTAATAACGGCAGTAAGGCCGCATTCCCAAGGTGGAAGAAAAAAAGCGTCATCCCCACGACCAAAAGTGATTTGTCGGTGAACAGTGGATATAACTTTTTTGATTTTAACGCGGCATGTCCAATACTGTCGGGATTGAGGCCACGCGCGACGGCATAGTCTATGTGCCTAGGGGCAATGCCCCATAAACAGAGAATGGCCATGCCTCCCATGAGTGCCATCACAAAAAAGACGCCGGGAATGCCGGAGGTATATCCAATAACGCCTCCCAAGATGGCGGTAACCGCGTTTCCAGCATGGCTCCATGCTTCATTCGTTCCTAAGCGTGCAGGGAGCCCCTGTTGTCCTACCATGCCCAGAGTAATACTAGTCAGGGCGGGCATTATGGCTGCTGCGGCCGTACATGACAGGATTTTGGAAAATGTTACGGCAGCGGCCCCATTCCATGAAAAAATCATACCACACGCCACTACTATCAATAATACACTGGTTGCAATAAGCCCGCGCTTATATCTAGTGTGATCAGCAAGTGCTCCCAATGGGGTTGTGCATACAAGCCCAGCCAAGCCGCCCGCTGTCATGACAAATCCTATTTCATCCGGCATCCAGCCTAGGCTTTGCAGGTAAACGCCCAAAAAGGGGCCTAACCCGTCGCGCACATCTGCAAGATAGAAGCAAAGCAGTGAAAGAAAAAGCAATGATTTCTGCTTTGAAGGCGTATCTGACATATGTTGTCCCCAATAAGTTGATTATAAAAACGGGTTGATCGCCACTATAAGAAAAAAGGCACATTTTGAGAAGAAGGCACAAGACGGAGCATGGCAGTACTGCGTGTGAAGTAGTTGCGTGGTATACAAAGTAAAATAGGAAATCCGGCATGCTTGGTTGCCCTCTTTCCGTATTTTTGTTATCCAACAGTTATTTTATTGATGATTTCAGCTCTGCTGCCCTTATCTCATTTAAATAACAATAGCCAGCAGGCAGTTTTTTCTTTCTTGTATAGGCAATCCGTTTTTTTAGCAACCTTGTTTGCGTGACAGACACACATATCCTCAACACTGCAAAGTCATTTCGGTATTTTTTTATGAGAAAGTTGCTTTTTTTGTTCATCCTCTCACAATGTTTTCTTTTATCCGGTTTTTATTTCCAAAGGGGCAATCAGAACGTGGAATACGATAACCCCGCCCTGTACCCGCAAGTCCTGCTGACATTTTTGGGCGTTCAATATCCATCCGAAAATAAAACGGCCACAGAGCATGTCTTAAATGATTATTTAAAGTTACATCAAAACATCCTTGTTAGTTACGAGTGGGTTCCGTTACGTGCGTACCCTTGCATCCTGAAGAAGCGGATCCGGTCAAACAGCCTTGACGACGTGTTCATGTTTTCACTGGGCTCCCGGTATCAAATACCGGAGGGACTGCTTGTCGATCTTGCCAACCTGCCGACCTTGGCCGCATATCGCCAGCAAGTCCTTGCGCAAATGCGGAATGGTGACGCCGTCCCGTATGTGACGACCAGCCTCGGGGCGTTCGGCCTGTTCTGCAATCTGAATATGCTTGAGCGGAACCGGCTGAAGGTTCCACAGACGCTGGATGAGTTTCTTGCCGCCTGTGAAACCTTCCGCCGCACGGGGCTCATCCCCCTTGCCGTAACACGGGAATGTTTGCGTGCCCTGCTCATTGCCAGAGCTTTTGAGCCTGCCGCCTTTGGGAATGCCGACGCCTTCTTCCATTCGCTCAACACGGATGAGGCTTTTTTGAGGCGAACATTGCTGAATGGTTTCCTTTTTCTGGCTTTGCTGCGCGATAAAGGGTATTTTGATGTCGACGGGCTCATCCAGATACGGGAAAACATGCCCGGCATGTCCTTTTTGGCGAGTGAACAGCCGTTTATGATCGGTGGCAGCTGGTTCTCCCCTGTGCTTGGCAAGGCGCAGCCCGCGTTTCGCTTTTCCGTTTTTCCCCTTCCGGCAACGAGTCAAGGGGCTGTCGCCGTACTTGGCCTTGATACGCCGCTTTCGGTCAGTTCACGGGGGGAGCATGTGCCGCAGGCCGTCCAGTTGGTGGAAGGGCTGACGAGTCCAGAGAGCATTCGGGTTTTCAATGATGGGCAGGGATGTTTCAGCCCGTTGAAGGATGCGCCCCTTCCAGCGGATAAGGCTGTGCATCCGCTTTGGAAGAGTATGGATGCGGGGAGGGGGATTTTCCATTCGGATATCAGGCTGCACCACGATCTTTGGCGTTGGCTTGACTCCGGTATCGAAGTGATCCTTTCAGGTGCCTCTGCCGAGGAAGCGACGGAAAGCGTCATTCAAGCCTTGCACGACGCCCGGCAGGAAGAAGGAAAACAGCTATGATGACGCCGCGAAAGCAAAACTTGTTTATCGGTTCCGCCGTTGCCTTGCTTTTTGGGGTGTTGTGTTGGATTTCTTTTGACTTCATGGAGTCGGTGCAGCAGTCCCTGTGGGATAATTCAGTCAAAAATATTATGGAGAGCACCGCGCGCGGCGCGAATGTGCTCCAGCGTGGCTATATTAAAGATATTGAAATGCTGCGCATGCTGGCGAATGAACTTGAGCAGGGAAAGTCATCCGATTCGGAACGCATCCGCAGCAAATTGAAGACATTCCTTTCCGACACGGGCAACCTTTCCGCCCTTATATTCGAGGATGGCACCGGATATGTGGACAGCGGGCTTGCCGTTACGCTCACGCCTCAGGAAATGGTTACCCTCAAGGGGCTGCATGCGCGCAGCGGTTTGCTGTTCCCGTACCACAACCGGGGGACGGGGAGGAGGACACTTACCATTTATACGGCGGTGGATTTCCCCGACGGGCGCAAGGCATACCTGTTCAAGGGCTATAACGTCGAGACGCTGTACGCTACCTATGCCATGTCCTTCTATAACAATACGGGGTTTTCCTATGTGGTGGCTCCGGACGGCAATATTGCCATGCGCTCGGTTCATCCTGCCAGCAACAAGACCTTTTCCAACCTGTTCGATCTCATCAGCCAGGGCGAAAATAACCCAAATGTCGTGGAATCGTTCCGTAATTCCTTGAAAAACGGCAAGATGGGCATAGCCGTATTCAACAACCGGCATGAGGAATATGTTTTTTGCTACGTCCCCATGCCTGAGATGGACGGATGGTATGTCGTTTCCATTGTCCCCAACGTGGAGATCATGCGGGAAGCGAACTCCATCATTCAGAAAACACTGTTTATCTGTTTCCTGATTTTTGCGGGCTTTCTGATCTGCTTCCTCATTTACCTGTACATCACGCGGGGCTATCAGAAAGAGATGTATGCGCTCGCGTTTACGGACAAGCTCACGGGAGTGCGGAATTTTGCGAAGTTCAGGCAGGATGGCGAAGAAAGGCTTCAAGCCGCGGATGGGCTCCCATGTGCGCTCTTGTCCATCAATATGCTCAACTTCAAGATATTCAACGACGTGATGGGGTATTCGGAAGGGGATGCGCTGCTGAAGGCCTTTGCGCGGATATTGGAGCGCGAAGCGCCCCGCCCGGTGCTCGTCGCGCGTATGCTGGCCGATGCGTTTCTGGTGCTGTTCCCCTATGAGGAGAAAGAGGATTTGGTGGCGTATTGCGAGGCGTATTCCCGTGCGCTCAATGATTTCATCATGTCCCGGAAGCAAAACTACCAGTTGGAGCTGCGTTCTGGTATCTGTTGCGTGGAAGACGGCGGCGTTTCGGACATCAATTCGTTGCTGGATCGCGCCAACATGGCCTTGCAGACGATCAAGAGGAAGGGGGCGGCCCAGTGGAAATTTTACGACCGCACCATGCGTGACAAGCTGCTGAGGGAGAAGGATCTGGAAATACGCATGGAAAAGGCTCTTGCCGATGGGGAATTCCTTGTCTACATCCAGCCGAAATACTGGGTCGGGAGCCGGGCCCTCGCGGGTGGGGAAGCCTTGGTACGGTGGAAGAGCCCGGATCAGGGATTCCTTTCTCCCGGCGAATTCATTCCGCTTTTTGAAAAAAACGGCTTTATTGTCAAGCTCGATCAGTTTATGTTCACATCCGTATGCGTCCTGTTGCGCCAGTGGATCGACGCAGGGATCGAGCCCTGCCCCCTTTCCGTCAATGTGTCGCGCATGCAGTTCCATACGCCAGACTTCGTTGAACGGTACATCAAGATAAAGTCCCAGTACGCTATACCCGACGGTTTGCTGGAATTGGAGTTCACCGAGAGCATCTTTTTCGAGAATGTGGCGCTATTGAGTTCCGCTGTGCATGAGTTGCGCTGGGCGGGGATAAAGTGCGCCATTGATGATTTCGGGGCGGGATATTCCTCGCTCAATGTGCTCAAAGCGTTGCCCGTAAGCGTGCTCAAGCTCGACGGTATGTTCTTCCGCACGGCGAAAGACGATGAACAGGCCAAGATCGTCATCCGAAACATCATGCGTATGGCCGCAGAACTCAAGATGTCCACGGTCGCTGAGGGCGTTGAGACGCACGAGCAGGTGGCTTTTCTGGAAACGACGGGATGCGATATTATCCAAGGTTACGTTTTCGCCCGCCCAATGCCGGCAGCCGAGTTCACCGGTCTTCTTGAAGGGGAGGGAAGGCACGAGGGGAGGGAAGGCACGCGGAGCGCTTGACCAGAGAAAGGCGTTTTGCCTGTAAACGGGGCGACTAGGGGCTGTCTCTAAACAGTTTATTATAGCCAAATCAGGCGTGCGGCGAGTATGGCAGCCGCTTTAAATGTTACGGCAAGTTTATCATTTGAGCAGCAACTATGCGGAATGATTTTAAATTAGCAAAGAACCATTCAGCAAGATGACACTCTTTCGCATGTGCGTCGTACTCTCGTCGGATCAGCCCGCCAAGCATGGAGGAATAACCGCTTCATGGTTTCGGCGTTTCGCCGACGCGAGCAATTTATTGGCATCATAAGCCCTGTCCGCAGGGAGCTTGCCTGCCGGTAAGCCCTCCATCAAGCCAGCGTAGGAACGCTGTTCCCGATTCCCGGATACCTTTGGCACCTAGGAATCGCGCATTTTTGTGCCCCACCTCTTTTGGGGGTTGTGCCATAGGAAACGGCTGATGTTTTATTTCTTAAAATTTCACCGGAATAACGAATAAAACGCCCCAGTCATGGAGTCCATCAGTGAGAAAATATGGAAAAAATCTATATGGTAAGCATATTGTAAAATAAAACAACAAGATACTATGGCAGAGCCTTTTCTTTTAGGCTCTTTATAGTATATGGTTGTTTGATCTCCACAGTGCGGTGGAAAATACAGCCTTTTTTCCGGTTTTCCCCTTGGCGGGATCTACGGCTAAGGCATTTTCCAGCTATCCCTTTGGAACTTCAAGGAAAAAAGCATCAACCATTTTCTATAACACAGCCTTCTTTTATTTCCGGGTCTACGGCGGACATCCACTCTAGTGACGCCATAGTTGGCTGTATTTCCGCTAAGTTCACCTTTACTCCGGCCCGCCGTTGATTCGCTCCGGCCGTCAATATATCTCATTGAAAAGTATATTGTTCTCTGAAAATACAATGACGTTTTACTGATAAGGTGATCAATATGCGTTTTTTCGCGGACAGGACCACGGCGCTGTTGCAGGTTTTTCATGTGATTGTGGACGGGTTGTATGACAGCGTGCCCATTTTACTGTCGTTCATGATCGTCGCCTTTGGCGCGCAGGAAAAGGACGCCGGGGTCATCTTGTCGGCTGCGGCCCTGCTGGGGACGCTGGCGGGTCTGGGCACGAAAGGCTGTTCTCAGAGGTTCGGCTTTTTGCGTACGCTCTGCCTGATCAGCGGTGCGTACGGTGTGGGGTATGTGGCGAATACCTTCTCTCAGAATATCTGGTTCTCGGGCTTTTTTTTCATCATCGCCATGATGGGGTATGGCGTGTTCCACAACGCGGCGTTTTCGTATCTCACGGTACGTACCGAACGGCCCATGCTCGGCAAGGTGCTGGGGGATTTTACGGCCATAGGCGACATCGGCCGGATTCCGATCACCGCTTTCGCGGGGTTCCTCGCGGCTTGGAGCTTTGCCGGAATCCCCGGCTGGCGGATCGTCTGCGCTCTGTTCGGGGGTATTGCCTGCTGTATTGCGTTGTATTTTCTATTGATCTGGCTGCGGAATGGGGACGCTGGAGGGGAACGCTGCGAGGAACGCCCGCAATCCCTGCTGCCTGCACTTTCGCTCCTACGGGATCGCCATACGGCGTCCACGGTCGCCGCCAATATTCTGGATGGGTTCAGCGGTGATCAGATTTTCGCTTTCCTGCCGTTCCTGTTGTTCGCCAAGGGGATGGATCCCAAGGTCATCGGCAGTTTTGCGCTGGCCTTCACCGTAGGTTGCTTTGCGGGGAAAATGGCCTGCGGGCGGCTGGTTGGAATTTTCGGTTCCCGCAAGGTTTTTATTACGTCCAAGCTGATAATGTCCGTCCTTTTGATGGTGTTGGTGACGGCACAGGGGTTGCCCGTGGTTATCGCTGCCTCCATTCTGCTCGGCATTGTTACCAAGGGGACTGTCCCTGTCCTCCAGACGTTGTTTGTGGAGTCGGTAACGGATCCGCAGGCCTATGATGATCTATTCGCCGTCAATACGTTCGCCCGCGGATCCACCAATATCCTGACGCCGCTGTTGTTCGGGGGCATCGCTTCGGCGTTCTCGGCGGAATACATCTACGTACTGATGGCTATAGTCTCCGTGTTTGCGGTGGCCCCTGTCCTGTTTGGGCGACCTATGCACGCTTAACCATTCCCCCATGAGGGATAGGAAACCCTTTCAGAGAAACAATCTCCGTTTTTTGCCGTTGCCGTGCGCAATCCTTTTTGAAGAAATAGCATGAAAGCCGCCCAATGGGGATGGTTCTGAGAGGACATTTCTACTGTGGCGGCGTTTTCCCCTGATATAGCGGGCTGGCTGGACAGCCTCGACGAGAGGCTATCCTATTCGGCAAACTGCCTGTTGTCCGAACATACGCGGGCCTTGTGCGGTAAGGAGAAGGTTCGGAGGGGCTGACGGGTTCCGCGATACCATCCGGTAGGTTCTGGAAAACGCTTGCTGGCATGAATAAAGGAAAGGACATGGATACATCGGATTCCGAAATCGTGCTGCCGCAGGAATATGCTTCGTTGTCCTATCTGGGAGAGTAGTACGAATACGTGAAAAGGACGGTTCGGGCCATCTTTACCGCGTATTTGGGATGGCTCGACGGCAGCCCCACCAATCTACACCCACTGCCGCCGAAGGAGCGTGCGGGAAAGACCGTTGTGCTCTGGCGGGTGGAACGGATGCCGTGTTGTGGGTGGCGGAAGAGGGCGTGGGAAAGGGGAATATCAATGGTATCTGGAGGTACATGGTTTTGTTGGTCATAGGTGTGAACTCCAAGGACGCCCGGCGGCAAAAAGCCGTCGTCCTGACCAAGCTGGCCGCCTATAAAACTAGCGCCAACGAGAGGCACTACTATTTGGTCTGTGCCCATGAACTGGAAATCGTCATTAGGGAAGGCTTCGTCAGAGTACAAGACTGATGTTTTATTTCTTAAAGTTCCAAAGATGTAACCAAAAACACCTCGGCTATGGGGGGGCACCAACGGGAAAACAAGAAGGAATTTTATTTAGCTCTGTCATATATTTGGTTGTTTTATCTCTACAGCACGGTAAGAGTACGGCTTTTTTATCCGGTTTTTCCGCTGGCGAAATCCATGGTTAGGCCGTATTGTTAATTATATAATATATTGAAACTATTTAACTATTTTTAAGTCATGAAAAGATTGTTTTCAATAATTCCGCTGGAACTTCAAGAAAAAAACATCAACTATTTTCTACGAAACAGCCTTTTATTTTCACCATGTGGTGGAGGTGAAACAACCATTCAGAGAGTTAGGAAGATATCGGAACAGTTGAAAAAAGCGGCTTACTGGGGTCGCAAACTGCTGAGGGAGGCCCTTATCCGTAAGGGGGGGGCTTTCGCATTGGGTGGAGACTGCTAAGTGTTATGCTGAACCCGAAATCGCCATTTCTCTTATGGGGCGAGTCAACGGCATACTGTTGCGGCGCGGTTCTTTAGGACGATGCCTTTGGAATTTTTGAGGTGGCAGTATTTCGTTTTTTTCCTTTAGATCGTGTTGTTAATTGTATAATATATTGATACTATTAAATTATTTTTAAGTTATAAAAAGATTGTTTTCAATAAATTAAAATAGCTGCATGTCAAATGACGACACGGCCTAGTTGGGGGAGATGTTTGCCCCATGTTTTCGCCTCCTCCGATCCGGTAAGGACACACTTTGAAGATTGTATATAATATGCTGTAACAAAACATTTTTTGTATATAACACGTTACGGTGAAGAGTATTTGACTATTTATCATTTTATATATATCAAAAAAACGATATAAGGTGTCTCATTCTACATCTGGCGGCGTTAGGAAAATGTCCCTCTGGCGAGGGATGTTGGCAATGACGACTGAAAGGAGAACGGACATGCACGAACAGCTTATCAAAGAGATTCAGAAGACGGTGAGAGATGGGGAAGTTCCTGCCAAAAGTGTCGCTGAAGCAGTCGGTAAGCCCTATTCGACGCTGATGCGGGAGATCAACCCTTATGACAAGGGGGCGAAGCTTGGCGTGGAGACGTTTATGGCGATCATCGAGACTACGGGAGACACCACGCCTCTGAAAGTGATGGCACACGAACTTGGCTACGAGCTTATCCCCAACAAGTGATGTCGGCTTCGTCGCAGGGGCGTATCGAGGGAGGCAAGCCATCGCAGTGAGAAGTTTCTTTTCGGTGCTTATCCCGCAGGGAAAACGAAGCTCTTTGGAGGACGGACGAACCGTTGTGAAGCCGCACCATCTGGAGGTGTAGAAAACTGCCCTTGGCAACAGAATAGAAAAAAGAGGGGAAGCAACAGTTTCTCCTCTTTTTTGTGCGGGAATATCTGGAATTTTCATCCTACGGCAAAGTTTCCGTCGATGAAAGTATTGTTACCGCGTAGAGTTCATTTCCGGTACTCATCAAGAGAGTTACGCCGCTTCCTGTATTGAACTTGCGTTTGAAGCTTAATATTTTGTTTCACATTAACTGATTGCTGGGTATACATGAGAAGATTACCATCCCATGTATACCCTTTCTGCCTTTTAAAGTTACACGGGCTAAGGATACTGTATTGGGAGAAAGGCTCTGTGAAATGTTAGAATAGGGTTTTGCCCAGTACAACGACAATAAACGAAATAGTGGCCCATGTTGCGAGGATGACTATAGGAGCAGTCCTCCAGATGGCTTTCGCATTCGACCACTCGTTGCCGTGCAGCAGCGAGGCACTGGCGCTGGCGGCCGGAGTGAGGAACGCGATGTGGACTCCCATGACCACCATGATGATGGCAAGCTCGGGAGGAACATTCATGCTTGTACAGTAGCTGTAGACGACGGGCATCAGGGCGATGCCCGTTGCGCCGTTGTTCATGAACTGCGTGAGGACGGTAGCGAAAAAGCCCATGCACAGTGCGAATACCAGCGAAGATTCGTTTCCGAAGAAGGGTGTCATCAATGCCATGAGGAACTTGGTGATCCCGCTTTCGTCGTTGGCCATCGCATGGGAAAGGGGCATCACCACGGCGAGGATGAGGATGATCCCCCACGTCACCCCGGAATCCACCATCGTCTTGAACCGGAGCAGCGGCTTGCCATCGACCTTGAGGAGACACATCACGGTTACGAGGAGCATACAGATGCCCGTGTTCCCGATGGTCTTGAAGAAGCGGGCGATGCCGGATGTGGCGGGTAGGATGTTAGGCAAAAGCAGCAGGACGACCAGCGCGAACAGAAAACCCAGCACGATTTTTTGGACTTTGTTCAGCCGCAGCGCGCCCTCGGTGTCCAGCCCTTCGGTATCCAGTGAGATCAATTTCCTCATGTCGGGCTTGAACACGTACTTGGCCATGACGATGAACAGCAGGGAGCACAGCGCGCAGCATGTTATCGCAATGATCATGTACTTCGCGTAATCGATGGTCACGCCGGACATGTTTTCATATGCGCCGAGTACGGTAAACGGAACCTGCTTGAACGGGATGATCGACATGCCGATTTGCGCGGCGTACACGATGCCGAAAACCATCATCGTCGGATAGCCTTCGCCCTTTTGGTAGCCGCACTTGTCACAGATGCCGTACAGGATGCTCCAGCCGATGACGACCGCCGGGGATGCGCTGGTCAGTGCGCCCAGCAGCATGATGGACAGGAAAAACGTATAGGTGAACAGCCACGGCTTCCCCGCGACGCATTTGCGGGTGATGAACCACAGCGAGATGAACTTGGACAGGCCGTAATAGTTGATGGTCGCGCAGAAGACGAAAATGAAGAACATCATCATAACGAGCGGATCGCCGAAACTGGTCTGGAACAGCTCGCTGGGCTTCATGCCGCCGATGAGCATGAGCGCCAGCAGGCCCGCCATGCTCGGCCAAATGATGTCTATGAAAATCCAGCCGTATAGTACTCCGAGGAAGATGCCGATGAGATTCATCCCCAGCGGAGTCAAAGGGGGTATGGGCGTGAGCTGGCCGCAGCCGAACATGATCAGAAGGCTTGTCAGGGAGTGGGCGTAGTAGACGATCTCTTTGTCTTTGAGAGAGGAAGGAAGTTGCATGACCGGTTCTCCTTGCGTGGTGCCTCTGTAACAGGGGGTTCTTGCCTGTTGGCAAAAAGGGAGGGAGGCCGTTTCCCGTCCCTCTGTGGAGACGGGAAACGGCGGGTCTGAAAACCGGATAAAAGGGGGATAGGTTCGGAATCAGACGGCCTTGTGAGGCGTCGGCCAGTTGAAGTTGTCCATGTAGTAGCGGTATGGCTTGATAGGGTAGTCGTTCAAGGGAACAGGGACGGTATGGACTTCCCGCTTGCCGTCGACCTGCTTCTGCTCGATCCACTTGAGCCAGTGTTCGTTGTCCCGTTCAGGATAATCTTCGCGGTAATGCCCGGCGCGGGATTCCTTGCGCATCAGGGCCGCATTAAGGCACAGCTCGGTAAGGAGCACTGTGGACGTGGCCTCAAACAGCTTGGCGAGTTCGTGCGGATCTCGCGCTCCCAGGTGCGGCAGCACTTCCGAGCGGATTTCTTCCACACGGTCGAGCCCGCGCGAAAGCCCCTTGCCCGTCTTCATCAGCGCGATGTCGGGGGCGCTCATGACCTCGCGCATATCGGAGATGACATCCTTGGGCGCGATGCCGTCCTTGCCGAGGTATCCGGTGAACGCTTCAAGCCGGGAGGCGGCGTACGCCTCATCAAAGGCCACGGCATCATGCCCCTGTACAAACTGCGCAGCAGCTTCCCCAGCCGAATAACCCGTCGTCGCCGTGATGCATGTGGCCCAGCCGCCCATGTAGACGCCCGGATCGGGATTGCGGGCAAGCCCGGCGGCATAGAGCCCCTTTATGGCGGTGGAACCGTCGAGATCAGCTACAATGCCGCCGTACGTATGGCGCACTTGCGGCATCCATTCCAGTTTTTGCCCGAAGAAATCGATGCCGAGTTCGCGCAGCTTCTTGTCGTTGAGGCCCATCCAGCCCGCTCTGGGGCGCATGGTTTCCACATCCTCCGGCTTCATTTGGCTGCAGTCAAAACGGATGGGGCCGTTTCCGGCTCTCACTTCGTGCACCATGCCTCTGGTATTGTAATGGGGATCGGCCTTGGCTCCAAATTTGGGGGAGTATTTCTTCATGAAATCCTCTCCTTTGGCGTTCAGGAACCGGGCTCCCTTGGGGAGAAGGCCCGTTTGCCCTTCCCACGCGAAATCGACAGGCACGTTCCACACCTTCCAGAATTCAAAGTTCCGCATGGCGCAGCCTGCGTTCCAAGCGATGCTGACGCCTTCGCTGGCTGGCGTGTTCTGATGGTAGGAGGGCTTCCAGCCGCCCGTATTGGTGGCGAGCAGGACGGCGCGGGCCTTGATGAAGACGGGCACCCCGCTCTGGCTGTGAAAGCCCACGGCCCCGGTCACGCGTTCGCCGTCGGTGATGACGTCGGTGATGACCGTGCGCCCAAGCCGCCGCACGCCCCTCTTTTCGCATTCCTGCTTGAGCAGGCGGGCTTTTTCGATGCCGCCCATCCCGTAGGGGTGGTAGTAGTAATAGCGCATGTAATCAAGGGCGCGCTGGGGGATGAAGCACAGTTCTCCCTTGTCGTTGCGGACGAATTTGTGCCCCAGATTCTCAAAGTCCATGAACCGATCATAGGATTGCGTCAGGATCTGTCCGAGAAGTTTTTGATCGGCAAGCCCGTCGTAATAATACACGAGATCGTCGAGCAGATCGTCCAGCTTCATATCGGGCTGCTTGACGATCATGTCCCCTCCGGAAAGCCCGCCTAGCCCGCCCCAGTCTCGAGGCCCCTTGTCCACGACCAGCACATCGCCCAGAAAATCCTTGGCACGCATGGCAGCCCACATTCCGCTGAAACCGCAGCCGATAACCAGCAGATCCGTCGTATATTGATAGCCTTGTTCTTTCATATGCGCCTCACTTACTGGTTGTCGGCTTCAATTTGATCAAGGGTGCGGGCGAAACGTTCCTTGAAGGGATGCACATAGATGGCCCCAGAAGGGCAGTTCAGCTCGCAGTTGAAACAGGTCATGCAGTCGTCGGTATAGGTGATGCGGGACTTGCTGCCGCAGGTCATGCAGCGCAGGGCCTCGGCAAAGCAGGCTTCCATATCCAAAGGCTGCAAGGTTTCCGCAAAAGGATCGCTGGAGGGAGCTGGATGGCTGACGCGCTCCTGTCTCGGTTCATGGCGGATGCCTTCGCGGGGCCATTGTTCCTCAGGGAGATCGGGACGTTTGCGCCCGCGTTCGCCCCGGATGTCCGCGCCCTTGAGCATGCGGTCGATGGAAAAAGCGCATTCGCGTCCGCCGGCAATGGCGCTGACGACGGAAGAAGGGCCCGTGGCGGCGTCGCCCGCGGCGAAGATTCCCCACGTCGAGGTAGCGAAGGTGACGTCTTCAACCTCGATACGTCCCCGTTCAGTGCGCACGTCCTTGGCGAACCCGTTCAGTTCGGATGCTTGGCCGATAGCAAAGATAATATGATCGGCCCGGATGCGCATGGTGGCGTTTTCATCGAACAGAGGTGCGAAACGCCCCTGTTCGTCGACGACCCGGATGCACGTTTTCAGTTCCATGCCCGCGACATGCCCGTTCTCTTGAAGGATGACGCCGGGGCCGAACCCGCAATGGAATTCGATGCCCTCCCTCAGGGCGTCCGCCTGATTGTGCGGGTACGCGGGCATGGTTTCGCGCGATTCAAGACAGGCCATGCTCACTTTGGCGGCACCAAGCCTTTTAGCTGTGATGGCGGCATCTACAGCAACGTCTCCGCCCCCGATGACGAGCACGTCTCCGGACAGGCTAGGCCGTTCATCGCCCCGGTTGGCGCGCAGGAACTCAAGGCCCCAGTGGACGCCGGGGAGCTCGACGCCTTCCATGTGTACCTTGCGGCTGACCGTCGTTCCGGGGGCCAGCATGATGGCCTTGAATCCTAACCGCTTCAGGTCGGAAAGGCTCAGGTCCGCGCCTTCGCCGATCTTCGTATTGCAGCGGAAGGCGACGCCCATCGTTTCAAGCCTGGCGATGTGGGCCGCAACGATCGCGTCGGGAAGCCGATACGCGGGGATGCCGTACCGCAACATGCCGCCGGGAAGCGGCATAGCCTCGAAAACCGTCACCGGGTATCCCATCTGTGCGAGGAACCACGCGCAGGAAAGCCCCGCCGGGCCGGAACCGATCACCGCGACCTTTGTAATGTGTCTGCGGACGGGCTTTTCGAGAGGCGCTTTCAGGTCCCAGTCACCCATGATCTGCTCGACGGCATTGATGTTTACCGCCTCGTCCACATGGTTTCGGGCGCACTTTTTCTCGCAGGGATGGAAACATACCCGGCCTGTGATGGCCGGAAACGGCTGGACGCTGCGGTAGCGCCGGGCCGCTTCGCCAAGGTGCCCCTGCTGGATCAGGTAATGGTTGCCGCGAATGTCGACCCCGGCGGGGCAAGCCGCCATGCAAGGGGAAAGGGCCTCTTGCGCGGGTTCGAGCCTGAAAACATCCAGTGGGCATGTCTTGGTGCAGGTTCCGCAGCCGGTACAGGCCGCAGGATCGATGCTGTGGATCATATGAACTCCTTTTACGCATCTGATTGGGAAGGTGACTGCCCCTGTGGGGACAGTGCGTCCGAAACATGGCTGCCGCCGTAGTGTTTTTCTTTGGTCAGGAAAACAAGTTGAAAGGAAACCCTCCTCTAGGATGCATGGGAATGAACGTCACGGCAGCGAAATGTTGTGCGTCGTTGATAAAGAGTAAGCAAAGGGCGTTCCATCTCGTTATTGTAGTGTTTTTATTAGTTTTATTTGAAAAGGACTCCCTCATATTTCTTTTTTTGTCTTAAAAACATACAATTTTGTATATTGCCGTCTTGTTTTCGGACGGCTATGCTGGCGAAGGCTGAACGGTCGATGGACCGCGGCGAAGGAGAAGGATATGGCGAAAGAAAAGGCGTGGTATGCGGACAGTGCTGTCGGGACGTTGCTCGCGGATCTGTTTGAAGGGAAATGCTCCCCCGAATTGCTCGCACAGCTTGCCCAGATCCCGCTCGCTGAAGCGGAGCGGGGTACGTTCCCCGGCTGTCCGCCTTCCTCCGGGAGGGAACGCCGGTTCCGTCTGATGAAGCGTGTCCAAGCCCACAAGGAGGCGTGCTCGTTTTTGCTGGCTCGGCCCTCCGGCTCCGGCCTCGAATCGTTTTTGCGGCTGGCTGCGGAGGGGGAAGAGCTTGGGGCGTTGGAAATGTTGCTGGGGCTGGGATTAAGCCGCATGAACACCTTGCGCCCAGCGGAGATCAATAGTGTCCTCCGTCTCGTCCATCGGAGCCTTTTGGGTATAGTCCTGCGAGGGTTAAGCGCTGATGGGGCAACGCGGTACCGGCGTCTTTGCCGTGACGTGCACCCGCTTATCGTTTGTTCGGGCAGCAATACGCCTTCGCTCGCCCGGCTCTTTTTCCGGGCGCGGGGGCTGGCCGTGAAGTTCGGGGACAGACGCGACATGGCGCTCTTCGACCTGCTCATCGGCTCCATAAACGTCTGCAATACGCCGGAACACGGGAACCCGCGTTTCCACGCTATCATGGCCCGCGGGTATGCGGCGCTTGAGGCGCTCAAAGAACCGGATCTGTTTGAACAGGCGACGCCCTATCTGGGCATTTACCATTTCATTGAGGGGAACTACGAACAGGCAATGAACCTCTTTTCCCGCGCAAGCCGGAAACTGCGCGCGCAGGAGCACCATCTCGTCGAAATGTTTTATATCAGGCACTGGAGCTTTGCGGCTTCCTGCCGGGGGAATTTTGAGCTGGCGGCCGAGCTGTTGCTCTCGCGGCTACGCATGTTCGCCGCGCGCAGCGACAATCAGCTCGCCCGTTCCATACGTGGGCAGCTTGCGGCGTTGTACTTGCGCATGGGGCAATATGAAAAGGCGCTGGAACAGCTGGACATAGCGCAAATAGGTGTTTCGCCGCAGGTGGATATCGTCAGCGGCGTCACCAATGCGCGCCATCTTTCCTACTACCATATGCTGTCCGGAAATCCGAAGGCGGCCTACAAGGTGCTCTATTCGGCACTGGATGAGGCACGGCGTCAGGGGTATGAGCGCCCGATTTATCTGGGGGGCGCACTGCTTGAGCTTTTGTGCGCCTTTCAGGAGCAGGGATGCCCGCCGCTTCCCTGCTATTCGGCGGAGCAGGAGCTGCAACGCTGCCTCAAGGGGCCCAACCGTATGTTGCGGGGCGTTGCGGCCCGCTTGTTCGGCAATGCGCTGATGCGCGGAGGAAATGAGGATGGGGCGCTCGGCCTGTATCAGGACAGCCTCGCACTGCTTGAAAAGATAGGCTGCCCGCTTGAGGCGGCGAAAACGCGGCTGGCGCTGGCTTCACTGGCGTTGCGGCGCAACGATAAGGAAAAGGCCGTGCTGCTCGTGAGCGACGCATGGCCCATGTACGATTATCTCAAGGATTTTTTCTGGCCGGAGGAACTGCTTGCTCTGCTTCCCTCCTACATGCGCAAGCATGGGGACGCCAATCTTTCCTCGCGGGCCCTTCTCGAAGCCTACCGTGAAAGTTTTTCCCCCAACAGGACATGGGAACAGTTCGAGGCATTTTCGCAGGCTTTACTGGCGGAGTCGGCCCGTATCCTCGGCACTACGCAGGGATACCTCTTTCATGTCCCGTATCCGCATGCGCCGCTTCGCCTTGTGGCCGTTCTCGGAGGCAAGCTCGAATCCGTGACATATCCTTATGCCTCCCTGCCCGATCTCATGGAGCTCGTAGCCGAGGGAACTCCGCTTATTCTGGACAATGTGCAGGAAGGGGGATGGGGGTTCGGAAGCATGTTGATCGGCATCCCCATAGACTGCCGTCCCGATGGGGTTTATGCGCTGTGCCATGTCGGGGCTTTTTTGCCGGAGGTCCGTACCGTCCTTGAAGAGAATGTGTTGAAAGATATCGGGCGTGTCCTTGCGTGGGAATGTTCCCGCGTCATGGAGCGGGAGCGGCGTCATACGGATCGCCTTGAGACGCTTGCGGATAGCTCTGGAGAAATGATCTGCGTTTCCGATGAGATGGAACGGTTTCTCGGCGATGTGGAACTTGCGGCGAAAACCGATGCTTCCATCCTGCTTTGCGGGGAATCCGGCGTGGGCAAGGAGATGGTGGCCCGGTACATCCACGAGAAAAGCGGCAGGAGCGGCAGGCTTGTCATCATCAACATGGCGAGCCTTCAGGACGAGTTGTTCGAGAGCGAGTTCTTCGGGCATGAAAAGGGATCTTTCACGGGAGCTATGACCAGCAAGCCCGGTCTTGTGGAAATGGCTGAAAACGGCACACTGTTTCTGGATGAATTTACGGAAGCCAGCACGCGGGTGCAGGCCAAGCTCCTGCGGGTCCTTCAGGAGCGCTGCTTCCATCGCGTGGGCGGAACGCAGACCATCAGTGTGAACTTCCGCCTTATCGCGGCCTCCAACAGGGACATCACCCATGCGGTCAGGCAGGGGCTTTTCCGTGCGGATCTCTACTACCGCGTCGCCGTGATCAACCTGAAAATCCCTCCGCTGCGCGAACGCAAGGCCGACATCCTCGCCATTGCCCGCTACTATCTGCATTTTTTTTCGCACTGGCATCATCGGGAATGCGTTCAGGATTTTTCTCCGGAAAACCGCCGTATTCTGGAAAGCTGGAGTTGGCCGGGGAATATACGCGAGCTGCGCAACGTCATCGAGCAGTCGGTCGTCTTGACCGGGGGGCGGCACCTGACGCTACCTGAAACGGTGGAGCATACCGAGACTTTCAAAGATGTCGAGATGTCGGAAACTAGGAGAATGCCCGAAGAGTTGTTTTCCGGAAACCCGTCTCTGGCGGATCTCGAAAAACGGTATATCGAGAGGACGCTGGAGCAGTCGGGCTGGCGGATTGAAGGGAAGAGGGGAGCACTCGCCGTGCTGCGTATAAGCCGATCCGCATTGTACGACAAGATGCGGCGGTATGGAGTGAAGAGGCCCTTTTGAGGACTAATGCCTCTGAAGGTTGTCATAGTTAAAGTAAAACATGAAGAATAAGCGACATAAAAACATTCAAAACGGGGAAGCGAGGCAAACGCGGGACGGAGAAAAGAGGCTGCCAACCTTTGCGTGAACGGCTGGCAGCCGCGGAGATGCTCTCAGGATTCGTAGACGATACGCCCGCCGGAGATGGTTTTGAGCACGGAAAGCGTCTCAATGGATTCGGGCGGTACGGTCAGCGGATTTGCAGAGAGCAGCACAAAGTCCGCATAGTATCCGGGAGCGATGGTGTCCACCACATGGTCGCGTGCGCTGCACTTGGCGGCATTGACGGTATAGGCTTTGAGGGCGTCGAGCGGGGAGATTCTCTGATCTGGGCCGAGAATACGCCCCGCCGTGGTTGTGCGGTTGACGGCGGTATGGATGGAACGGATGGCATCCACGGGCTGCACCGGAGAGTCGACATGGAGGCCGAAGGGAATTCCCATGCGAGCGCAGGAACCGCAGGGATCGAGCCGCGCGGCCCGCTCTTGACCGAGGAACAGGTTGACGTGGCGCTCGCCCCAGACGTTGACGTGGCGGACAAAGAACGTCGGCGTGACCCCGCAGGCATGGAGCCGGGCCAACTGCTCGTCGGTCGCCATCTGTACATGGATGATCATGTCTCCGGGGATTTTCCGGGGGCACTTCCGAAGTGCCTCCTCAAACCCCCGCACGACGAATTCAATGGCGGCGTCGCCGTTGGCGTGGAAGGCGACGGGGACGCCTTGGCAATGGTATTTGGCAATCAGTTCGGCGATCTGTTCGGGTGTGAGGACATAATCTCCGCAAAAACCGGGTTTGCAGGCGTAACGCTCCTTGAGCACGGCGGTTAGGGACTGGATCGAGCCGTCCGCAAACGATTTCACCCCTCCGTAGTAGAGATAGTCGGAAACGGGCATGTCCCATGTACCCAGTTCGAGCATTTCATCCATGATGTTGGGCATGAAGTGCAGATAGCCCCGGGCATTCATGCGGTTTTCCCGGGCCAGCCGGTTGTAGGCGCGGAGTATGCCGTGGGCACCGTTGCCGAGGGTTATGCCGCCATCCTGAAACATCGTAAAACCCGCGCGATTGTAGTCGGCGATCGCATATTCGATTTTTTCGGGAAGCTTCTCAGGCGGGCAGGCCGGAATTTTTTGGAATACCGCGAAATAGGCGTTTTCTTTGAGCAGGCCCTCCGGCATGCCGTCATCGCCGAGTACAACCACCTCGCCCTCAACGGAAAAATCAGCGGTGACGCCGAGTTTGGCGAGTCCGAGCGGGTTTGTATACCCCATGTGGCGCAGTGAGGTGTGGAAGGCGCAAAAACGGGCATCCATAAGAAATGATGAGGAGGCCAACGCCTCCTCAATCAGCGCGTAGGGCTCGTTTATATGGCTGTCCAGCCTCCATCAATATGGATGATCTGCCCCGTGATATAGTCGGACGCAGGGGAAGCGAGGAACATGGTCAACCCTTGAACATCTTCCGCGAAGCCCACCCGCTTCATGGTGGTTTGCCGGGCGAGGGCCTCGACGACTTCCGGCCTGTCGAAGAGCGGGGCGGTGAGCTGCGTCTTGAAGAAGCCCGGCGCGATGGCATTGGCCGTGATGCCCGTTCCGGGGCGTGACCATGCTTCGGCCATGCCCCGCGTGAGCTGGGCGATGCCGCCCTTTGACGCCCCGTAGGGCAGGCCGTTGGGGAAGGCGCGGCTGCTTTGAAGGGAGGCGATGTTGATGATGCGCCCCCATCCTCGGCGCATCATTTCGGGTACGAGGGCCTGAGCAAGAAAGAACGGCGCGGAAAGGTTGAGCCGCAGCGTATATTCCCAAATTTCGGGCGTGAGTTCGTCCCACGGCTTGCGCGGGTTCAGGCCGGCGGCGTTGATGAGGATGTCCGGCGCTCCGAAAGGCTGGGACGCTCTTTGGACGAGCTCCGGCAGCGCCTTGAGTTCGCTCACATCGAAGGCAATGCAGGCGATGCGCTTGTCTTGATCCGGATCCCGATGGGCGGAGCGTGCCGAGGGATCGGAGTCATACGCAAGGCGGCAGCCCTGCTGCTTCAAGCTGGCAAAGATCTCTTCCGCCGAGGCTTCAAGACGATCCGGCGTGCGGCCCACGAGGATGAGATTGGCTCCAGCGTGGAGCAGGGCATGGGCCATATATTTGCCGAGCCCGGAACCCGCGCCTGTGACAAGTGCTGTATGGCCTTGGAGCGAAAAGAGGTGCGTCTGAAGAGGGGAGCGTGCTTCCGTATCGCGTTGACAATCCATGAGAGCCTCCGACAGCGTAGTTTTGTTGTGTTGCTGAGTGCCGTTTAACGAGACGTCGTGTTCCGAAACCGTTATTCGACGTAAATCATCCGTTTGGTCATCCCCCCGTCAACAATAAGGTTATGCCCGTTGACGAAATCGTTTTCCTCGTGGGCAAGGAACAGGCAGGCATTGACGATATCGCGGGGGATGCCCACACGCCCGGAAGGGTGTTGGGCATGATCCGCAGGGGAAAGCGCTTCATAGCCGTCGGCCTGTATCCAGCCGGGGCTCACGGCGTTGACCGTGATCGGCGTGGCGCTCAGGGATACGGCCAGCGTATTCGTGAGGGAGACAAGGCCCCCTTTTGAAGCGCCGTAGGCCTCCCACCCCGCTTCGTTCTGGTTCCAGCGGGTGGAGGCGATATTGATGATGCGCCCGTAATCCTGCCCCGCATTGGCCTTGATGAATGCCTGCGCGCACAGGAACGCGCCGCGCAGGTTTACGGAAAGGGCGCTGTCGAATTCGTCGGCGGTCATTTCCATGATGGGCTTGTGGAAATGGGCGAGGGCCGCGTTGTTGACGAGAACGTGGACGGCGCCGTGCCGTTCCGTCACCCGTTGGAAGGCATCATTGACAGCCTCGGCCTGCCTCAAGTCGGTTCGGATGAAGCCAATGCCTTCAGGCAAGGCTTTGTGCTGTTCCACGTCGAGGGCCGTGACCGCATACCCCGCACGCTGGAAGCCTTCGCAAAGGTGGAAACCGATGCCGCCTGTGCCGCCCGTGATGACGCATACCCTCATGCCGCACCCCGTGTTATGCTGGAGCCGCCCCAGCGTTTTTTACGTTCTTCTGCGGGAGCTGCGCAAGCACGATTGCGCAGAACATGAAGGCGCATCCCACCGTTTCCCGCATGGTCAATTGCTGGTTCAGTATGACGAATCCGGCCAGCACGGACACCACGGCCTCAAGGCTGAGAATCAGGGAGGCGACTGTGGGGTTCATGCCCTTCTGCCCCACGATTTGCAGCGTATAGGCAACGCCGCTCGACATGATCCCCGCATAGAGGATAGGTTTCCATGCGGCGAAGAGCTGCGTGAGGTTCGGCGCCTCAAAGAGCAGCATGGGAACCGCGCAGAGCAGGCCGCAGACGAAAAACTGGATGCAGGACATTTTGACGCCGTCCACGCGCAGGGTGAAGTAATCAATGATCAAAATATGGATGGAAAACAGGATGGCACAGATGAAGATCAGGAAATCCCCAAACTGGATGGTCAGGCTCTCCGTAATGCAGAGGAAATAGAGGCCGATGATGGCCAGCACTACGCCGATCCAGACGAACAGGCCGCACCGTCTTTTGAAGAACAGCCCAAGGAGCGGGACGATGATGATATAGAAGGCCGTAATGAACCCTGCCTTGCCCACGGATGTATACATGATGCCGATTTGCTGAAAACAGCTTGCGAAGCAGAGCATCACGCCGCAGCACACGCCGCCGATCCAGAGCTGCCCCCTCGTTTTTGTATCCGAGGGCTTGATGCAGTCGGGGGAGACGGGGTTCAGCCTGTTGAGCAGTGCAATGCAGGGGATGAGGAACAGGCCGCCGATGAAGGAACGCACGCAGGTAAACGTGTAGGGGCCCACATAGTCCATTCCTACGCTCTGGGCGACGAAGGCCACTCCCCAAATGACGGCGGTGAGGAACAGCAGAAAGGAGTTCCTGAGTTGCAACGTGTTCATGGGCGGTGTGATAGCCTGAGAAGGCCGGGGATGCAATAAAGCTCAAGAGGCTTTTTCGGTGACACGGCGATGAGGCACGGCAAAGGCCCCCTACGTACTTATTTTCGCCGATGCCGAAGAACCATAGCATTAACGGCTGGTGCGTATTTGAGGAATGCTCGAGGCCCTTTGGATGGTTGCCAGACATCTTGATAACATATTATTTCTGTTGTAAAATAAAATAATTTAGCCGATAATGCAATCCAAGAATGTTTTTGTTTCTCCTTATTGGAAAATGAGAAGGAAAACGTGTAGAGGGAAACGCCATTCCCCTTGGCTGAGCAGCCGGGGCATTCGTGGCTGAGGGATTTTAAAAGGCTCTGCCATAGCATGTGGTTGCTTCATCTCCACAGCACAGTGAAAATGCAGTTTTTCCAGTCTTCCCCTTGGCGGAATCTATGGCTGAGGCATTTTGTTGGTTATTCTTTTGGAATTTCAAGGAAAAAAGCATCAACCATTTTCTATGGCAGGGTCTTCCCAAAATGGCCGTCATCCAAAATGTGAATGGATCCGCAGCATGACAACATTTTTTTCCAATGCGCAATCTCTTTCCGGTAACCGCCGAGACTGCCCTGAGAGCCTGTTGCAGATTATTATGGATGAAGTGGATGAAATCGTTTATGTAAGCGATACCACCACATACGAGATCCTCTATCTGAACGAGTTCGGAAAAAAGGAATTCGGGATTACGGACATCGGAAATGGCAAAAAGTGCTATGAAGTCTTGCAAGGCCTTGATGCTCCATGCCCGTTTTGTACCAATCCGTTTCTCAACTGTGAAACATTCTACATTTGGGAAATTACCAATCCCGTTTCGCACCGCCATTATTTGCTCAGAGACAAGCTGATCCACTGGAATGGGCATCTTGCCCGGCTGGAATTTGCCGTCGACATTACGGAAAAGGAGAACATCAGCCAAGCTGTGCAGCGCAAGCTTGATATTGAGAGTACCCTGTTGGAGTGCATCCGTATTTTGAACAGGGAAGAAAATTTCCCGCAAGCCGTGGACATGGTTCTGGAGAACCTTGGAACGATGCATCAGGCTGATCGCGCCTATATTTTCGAGTACAGCGTTTTGAAAAGTGGCGAACTCATCGCCAACAACACCTATGAATGGTGCTCAGAAGGTATTTCCCCTCAGAAAGAAGCCCTCCAAAATGTGCCTTTCAGCTGCATCAGTTGCTGGCAGAAGATGTTTGAGCGGCGTGAGGATGTGGTTATCGACAACCTTGAGTCAATCCGGGACAGCGATTTGGATATGTACAACGTACTCAAGCCGCAGGGGATCGAGAGGCTCATCGTTGTCCCTCTCGTCCTGAATGATGTCATTTCCGGGTTCATCGGCGTGGATAACCCAAAGGCCAATCAGGACGATCATTCCCTGCTGCATTCGCTGGCCTATTTCGTTACGAATGAGCAGCGGAAGCGCAATATGCAGAGCGAGCTCAAGCGGATGAGCTACTGCGACGGCTTGACGGGGCTGCATAACAGGAACAGCTATATTTCCGTATTGCAGAAGCTTGAAAAAAATCCCCCGGATTCGCTTGGCGTCGTTTTTGTGGATCTCAACGGGTTAAAGCGCATCAACGATCAGCAAGGGCACGACTCCGGCGACAAATACATCCGGGACATCAGCCGGATATTCAGCCGCTATTTCCGGGGGGACGATCTGTTCCGCATTGGCGGCGACGAATTCGTCTTCCTCTGCCGGAACATTCCGAAACGGGTTTTTCATGAGAAGCTCGCCGCGCTTCGACGCGAGGCCAATAAAGCATATCCTGAATCCCTGTCGCTTGGGCAGGTATGGGCCGAAGGGGACGTGCACATCATGGATATGGTGAAACAGGCGGATAAGCGTATGTATCAGGAAAAGGCCGAATACCGTACCCGGCGTGGCGATACGGCCTAAAATAATATGAAAACAGGCACGATGTCCTTTTACGGATGCCGTGCCTGCTTTTTAAAGGCCAGATCATAGGAAATGGCTGATGCTTTCTTGAAGTTCCAAAGGAATAACCAATAAAATGCCTCAGCTATAGAGCCAGCCAGAGGAAAAATTGGATAAAAAGGCTGTATTTTCACCGTGCTGTAGAGATGAAACAATCACATGCTGTGACAGATCCTTTTCAAACAGGCATAGGGAGCGCAAGGAGCCGGGGCTTCCGGGCCGTCTTGCCCTCCGCTCGAAACGTCCGTCAGTTTTTTCCACACGGCCTAGATGCGGCTTTGGGCTCATATTTCTTTCGCAAACATGCTCAAGAAGGCTATGATAAGAAAGAGGCAGCAGAACAGAATGGCTTTTTCAGCGAAGAGGGTGGACAGGGCGGCCCCCAGCGTTGCGCCGAGCGCGAAAAAGACAACGATTTCGTAGTAGCTGAGGATGGTTTTCTTTGTATCGGGGTCTCGCGTGCGGACATAATGGAATATCTGCTCAGTGGCGCTACGGAGATTGCCGGTGCACATGGTCGTCGCCACACTGTGCCCATTGACTTTTCTGAAACTTTCCACCTGTACGGCACAGACGAAGGAAATCAGGATGTTGACGGCAGTATCCCATACCCCGGAGGCCATGAAGGCCGGAAAAAAGAGAAGAAGCGCCTCAAAGAAAACAACAATCTGCCTCCAGTGAAGCAGATCGTATTCCTTGAATTTGGCCCGTATCCACTCTGTGAACAGAATGCCCAAGGCAAACGCGATGATGGGGAAAAAGTAAAGGGCGACTTCCTTGAGGTTGCCTTCTGCAAGATTCAGCCCAAGGAGCACGATATTCCCCGTCTGTGCGTTGGCAAAGACCTCTCCCCGCGTGATGTACGTGTAGACATCAAGGAACCCTCCCGTCATCGTCAGCAGGGCGCAGAGCAGGAATGATTCTGATACTTGAATGTGTTTGCTGTGTTTCATCCTTGACCCAATCCGGACGGCTGACTTTCCCTTGGAAAGTTGCCGGATGCTTCAGCCGGTGAGAGCTTTTTCTTTTGGCTCTGTCATAGCATGTGATTGCTTCATTTCCACACACGGTGGAAATACAGCCTTTTTATCCAGTTTTCCCATTGCGGAATCCCTGGTTAAGGCATTTTGCAGGTTATTCCTTTGGGGCTTCAAGGAAAAAAGCATCAACCATTTTCTATGACACAGCCTTCCTTTTTTGTGGGGGACGGCTGACAGTGTTCCCGTCCACCTGCGCCCCGCAGCCTTTTACAGAAACCGTTTAAGGCGCAACGGGGTGAACAGGTATCCCCGTTGGATTGAGAAGTCAAGTAAAGCAATGTGATACATTATTAGGGGCAATGTATTCCGTTTTTCAGAATTATCCTTTTCCCATCCCTTTCCGCGTTGGAAAAATAAAAAGCTGTGCCATAGGAAATGGTTGATGCTTTATTTCTTGAAATTCCAAAAGAATACCAATGAAATGATCCAAGCTTGGAGTCCTTCAGCGAAAAAATTGGATAAAAAGGCCGTATTTTCATCGTGCTGTGGAGATAAAGCAACCACATACTATGACAGAGCCAATAAAAACGTACGCAGCATGTCTTTGGGGGAACACACCACCCCATCATGGAGAGGAGATACTCCTTATACGGTATCCCTATTGGAGCGTTGAAGAAATGTCGGCTGTATTTCTGCATGAAACCAGACAAAAGCTATAGACATCACAAAGGGAAAAGATGAGCATTTCACATTGCTCCGCTACTTGTCGGTGAGGCTTTTTCATGCTTGCAAGACTGCTTAAAAGAAGGGCATCCTGTGTTGCTATGTCTGTATTCAGCACATGTGGAACTTATTTATAGAAGGCTCTAGCATAGTATGTTGTTTTATCTCCACAGCATAGTAAAATACAGTCTTATAGGATATTGAAAGGATGTCTAAAAGGGATGTCTTCGGACGGTACGGAAATATTCAGGAAAAAACAGGTTCGGTAATGGGGAGTTCGCCGCAGCAAACAAAAGCCCTGCCGAGAGTCCCGGCAGGGCATAAAGGCGGGGAGACAAAAAGCGGCTTAGTTGGCGGGAACCACGGCGCCTTCGTACTTCTTGGTCATGAATTCCTTGACCTGATCGCCCTTGAGGGCATTGATCAGCGCCTTGAGTTCAGGGCGGTTTTCATCTCCGGCGCGTACGGCGAGGATATTGGCGTAGGTCGTCGCGGCGATGGAGTCGGCTTTTTCGGCAGACAGCGCATCGGCCACTTTGAGGCCGCCGAGGATGGCGTAATTGCCGTTGATGATGGCGAGGTCAACGTCAGGCAGGGCGCGGACAAGCTGAGCCGCTTCGATTTCTTCGATCTTGAGCTTCTTGGGGTTTTCCGCAATGTCGCGGCGGGTGGCGGTGAGTCCGGCGCCGTCCTTCAGCTTGATGAGGCCGTTGGACTGGAGGAGGAGCAGGGCGCGGGCTTCGTTGGTGGTGTCATTGGGCACGGCCACCATAGCGCCGTCCTTCAAGGCGTCAAGGGACTTCGTCTTGCCGGCGTAGATGCCGAAAGGTTCATAGTGCACGGTGCCGATGGATATCAGCTTGGTACCCTTTTCTTTATTGAAGTCGTCAAGATAGGGTTTATGCTGGAAGAAGTTGGCATCCAGCTCCTTGCCTTCGAGCGCCATATTGGGCTGCACGTAGTCGGAATATTCGATGATCTGAAGTTCGTAACCCTGCGGTTTCAGAACGTCGTTGGCGACCTTGAGGATTTCCGCGTGGGGCGTCGGGGAAGCGCCGACGCGGATTTTCGTGGCGGCCTGAGCCGCGGTTGCAGAGCCGGCGGCGACGGCGAGGGACAAGGCCGCGGCCAGAAGGGCGGAGCGAAAGTTTTTCATGATACCGTATCCTTATCAAGTGTTAGAGGTTCACGGCCGCGGGCGTGGGCCCAAGAAGCCGTTTATCGCGGAAAAAATCAGGAAATGCGCCTGTCGCTTCGCTTCGTGGCCCAGTTGCCGAAGCTCTGGAACACCTGCACGATGACGATGAGCAGGACGACGGTGATGAACATGATGTCGGTCTGGTAACGGTTGTAGCCGTACATGATCGCCAGCTTGCCGAGGCCCCCGCCGCCGACGGCTCCCGACATGGCGGAATAGCCGAGGATCGTGGTCGCTGCGATGGCGCTGCCGTTGATGAGCGAAGGCAACGCTTCGGGCAAAAGCACCTTCATGATGATCTGCATGGTGGACGCCCCCATAGATTGCGCCGCCTCAATGACGCCGCCGTCGACTTCCAGCAGGGAGGATTCCACAAGCCGGGCCACGAAGGGCGCGGCGGCGATGACCAGCGGGACGACCGTGGCGTTGTTGCCGATGGTCGTCCCCACGAGCAGGCGGGTCAGGGGAATGACCGCGATCATGAGGATGAGGAAAGGGAACGAGCGGGTCAGGTTCACCACGACATCAAGCACGGCATAGAGCATGGGCCGGGGCGTGATGCCGTCCTGACGGCAGATGACGAGGACTGTCCCCATCATCATCCCGAACACATAGGAAAAAAAGGTGGAAACCAGCGTCATGTACAGCGTGTCCACGACGCCTTCAAGCAGCATTTCGATGGTGGCCTGATCAAACATTCTTCATTTCCTCCAGCATCAGTCCCTTGGAGTCGGCATAGGCGACGATACGCCGGACGACGTCCTCGTTGTCCGGCAGTTGCAGCACCATCTGGCCGAATGCCGTCCCGCCGATGTCGCGCGTGTCGGCAAACATGATGTTGACGGGGGCCCCGCATTCCAGCACCAGATTGCTGATGACCGGCTCGAACGAGGAACGGCCGTTGAAGATGATCCGGTACAGCCTGCTGTGCGGCATATCCTGCAAGGCTTCGGGGATGACGAGCTGGCGCGCCTCTTCGGTCTGGGGGTGGAAGAAAACCTCTTCGACCGATCCCGTTTCGGCAATCCGCCCGTGGCTGATGATGGCGACCTGATTGCAGATTTTCTCGATCACGCTCATTTCGTGCGTGATGATGACGGCGGTGATCCCCAGACGCCGGTTGATGTCCTTGATCAGCGAAAGGATGGATTCCGTGGTGGCGGGGTCGAGGGCTGAGGTGGCCTCATCGCACAGGAGGATCTTGGGGTTGGTGGCCAGAGCGCGGGCGATGGCTACGCGCTGCTTCTGCCCGCCTGAAAGCTGCGACGGGTAGGACTGCGCCCGGTCGGACAGGTTGACGAGCTCAAGCAGTTCACGCGCCCGTTCGCGGGCGGCGTCCTTTTTGACCCCGGCAAGCTCCAGGGGAAAACAGATGTTTTCCTCAGCCGTGCGCTGCATGAGGAGGTTGAACTGCTGGAAGATCATGCCCATGCTGCGGCGGGCCACTTGCAGATCCCGCGAACCCAGACGGCACATGTCTTTGCCTTCAAACATGACGCTGCCGCCGGTGGGCCGCTCAAGCATGTTGATGCAGCGCACCAGCGTGCTTTTCCCTGCTCCGCTTTTGCCGATGATCCCGAAAATATCCCCTTTCCGTATGGTCAGGTTGATGCCTTGGAGGGCATAGACTTCGGTATTTTTGCTCCTGAACCGTTTTTCGAGGTTCTGGATTTGAATGATGGCTTCCGTCATCCGCATTTTTCTCCTGTTCCGTTTACATCAGGAGCTACGATAGTAGCGTGCACGCACACCGTCAAACGTCCGTGCGGGCGATACTATTACCTACTTTTGGCTCTTTGAGAACGCCGGAAACACTATTTTTCTAATGAAAAAATTAATCTATTATTCCTAATAGATAGAATAGGGTGTCATCATGTTTCCCACGAAAGGGGAAATGTGATTCCCATCATGCTTCGCGGCGGGCGGGGGTTGTGATCTCAAACTTATAGATTTGATGTGCGGTTTTCGTCAATCCCCGAAGGACACGAGACGTTCACCTTCTCGATGATTTTAAAAAAATTATTTTGAATTTCATATAGTTAAAATGTATCTTTCATTGCAAAAGTGAACGTCTCAGGGCACAGATAGCTGAGAAAGAAACTTAGGAGAGGAGGAATGACAAGGAAATATGTATGGACTCTTCCCAGATTTGTTACAACAATATAAAGACGTAACCGTAATTCTATGTCAACGCTGCAACATTCCGCTATACATCACGGCATCAAACGGTTTTTGTCCATATTGGAAAGCAGTAAGGGGTTGTGCAACAAAAAAGCTCTCCTCAAAGGAGAGCTTTGCATTATGGCTTTTAGCCTATTGAGGGGGTGAAGCGATCGAACCAATAACCAACCCGTTATGCGAGTGATTGTTATTCGGGTGTTGAAATGAGGATTACGTATAGAGGATCAAGGCGATAAATTCAAGATCTTCAGTGCCGTTATTCTCCAGCATGTGTTCCTCGCCGTCTTTACAGATCATTACGTCACCGGCGGTTACTGGTTTCATCTCGCCATTGTCGAAATAAAGGCCAGTGCCGCTGAGGACATGGTAGACTTCAAAATCACCGACATGGCGATGTCGGCCGACGGAACAGCCGGGCTTGAGCACGCAATGGTTGAAAAGGCGGCCCTTGCCCGCGAAGTCATCGCCGCTGAGCAGTTCCACAGCGAGGATATGCCCTTTGCCGCCTTTGTGCGGCATGTCTAATTTGTTCAGTTCATCATAGTGCCGTATCATGAAAATGCTCCTTTCGGCCCATGATACGGCACTTCATGACTTTTGTGAATGATGGGCGTGCAGCATTGCTTAATTCCCGTAAATGTATATGGAGCATCTTCGATATGTTCGCCGCAGTCCAGCGCATCAATCCGATCCATCCCGTAGGCTGTGTCGTTGCGGTACATATAACTATTTGAGATTATTTAAAATAATTTTTATAGCCTGAAGAAATAGTTAAGTAATTTCAACAAATTATATATAATTGATGACACGATCTATTGTCCGGGGTGAGTATGAAGGAAAATACGTCCCCGTTTTCATGTATGGGGAATGAAAAGAAGCAAGGGAAAGGTATCAGTATATGAAGGCGGCGGTACGGAGTGATTGCTTTTTGCCGAGGAGTCCTTTAGGCAGGAAGACATGTGTCGGCTCTCCCTTTTTACCTACAGGAGTGAACAAACATGATCGAGCGTACCCTTTCCCTGATCAAACCCGATGCCGTACAACGGAATCTGACCGGCGAAATCCTTGCCATGATCCAGGGGGCTGGCCTCAAGGTCGTGGCCCTCAAGATGATCCACATGACCAAGGCACAGGCGGAAGGGTTTTACGCCGTACACCGGGAGCGTCCTTTTTTTGACAGCCTGACCGATTATATGAGTTCCGGCCCGGTGGTCTGCTCCATTCTGGAAGGTGAGGACGCCATCCATCGGTACCGTGAACTCATGGGCGCCACCAATCCGGAAAAAGCCGCTGAGGGGACAATCCGCAAGAAATATGCGGTCAGCCTCGAGGCGAACTCCGTACATGGTTCCGACGCGCCGGAAACGGCGGCCTTTGAAACCCGCTATTTCTTCAACGCGTTTGAAATAGTATAGGGTTTACCTGTTCAAAAAGAACATGAAGGCCACAAGGACGACGAACAATAAAACCAACGATGTGGTAATCATATAAACCTCCCTTTGTGAAAAGCCCCGGTCATACCGGGGTTTTTCGTTACATGCCGAACCATGTGCAGCCGCTGTAGAGCGGGAAGTGTCCGCAAACCTCACCCGCCACGATGAGCAGGAGAATGATACCGGCCCTGCTCCAGAGCGGGCAGGGGCAGGCCCGGCAAGCGCCCGGAAGCATCTTGTTGACGCCGCTACAGATGAACAGCAGAGGGTTCGGCGTTACGCTGAAGAGCAGGATCGTCGAATGCTATCGGTAGCTAGGTGGAGAACGGCGATTGTACCAACAAGAGTTGTAACGGGTTCATCGACAGTTGAAGGATGAAGGCCAATACCGTGCAGGGTGAAGATGGCGAGGCTCTGATAACCGTGCATGGCTAAACTCCTCCGGGGTTACTGATATGTTTCCCGTGCAGCCCTTCAGTGTTGCCCTGCGGTTTGGAATGAAGGTTGGAAGCACAGGTGAAGTAGGGGCGGGTGAATTCCGGCCTTGGAAGCGGTACGATGCTGGCCTGTTTCCCATAACGCTTGAGCAAGTTCTTCGTATTCATTGTAATCCAGCGCGCGGCAGGGGGCAGGCCGCGACGCAGGACAGGGCTGGCCTTACTCAAGATAACCGCGGCAGAAGTCGCGTTTGGTCATCTCCTCGCGTATCGGAGTAAACTGCGGCGCGCCGTAGGGAAAGTTCCATCCGCAGCAGCAACCCGCATAACGGTCTGGAGCCGCCTACAAGATTCATGAGCCGGGTAACGGGCGTAGCGTTCGGAGGCCGACTTTTGCCTATGGTACTGCCGATCGCACCCGTGCCGTAGTTCTGATGGACGGCCTCGTTGCCGTAGGTGTCTACGGTGCCGCGCAGCCCCTGCCCGATTTCCCCGAAGGCTTCCTCCCATCTGATGCGCTCGAACTTCCTTCTATCCTGTAGCCACCCGGCACAGAGGATAGGGGATACGCTGTTCGGCATGGATGCGCTGACGCATGGAGCGGCCGAGCGGGCAGGCCCGGATCTGCTGCATACCGTAGCGCTCATCTCCGTTGTTGTCCGTCTCCACATGGGTGATCACGCCGTCTTTGACGTGCACCCGCAGGGCGCAGCGGCTGCCGCAGTTGACGTTGCAGGAATCCCAAAGGATACGCACTTCCCCGGTTTCTGATGGGGGGCGGTACGGCGGCGCTTCCCGTATTGAGGATTTCGATAGAAAAAGGAAAGAACGCCGAGGTGAGGACGACGCGCCGCCCTTGATTCCGTCGCACCGTTTGAACAGCGCCTGCGTGGTACAATGGGGGTTCCGCATGGGCCCTCCGCAGAAAAAGGATTCCGTTCCCGGAACGTTCGGCTGGATTCGAGGAACAGGCAGGCTTGCAGCATACCGCACCAGAAAGGCGGCTGTCAGTGATAAGTGGGAATCAGAGGTTCGCGTCATTAGGACATAAAAAAGGGAAGGCCGGAGCCTTCCCCATACGGAAACGGGCGCGCCTGAAGCGCTATTTGAAAAACTTGTCGATATAGCCCTGCACGAAAACAAAGAAGACGATGAAGGGCAGAATATATTTGACATACAGGCGCAGGCCTTTCGGGAACATGAGGCCCTTGCCGGCGTCCGCTTCGGCGATGAAGTTGTCCCATCCCCAGCCGCGCTTGTAGCAGCAGAAGAACAGGAACACCATGGAGCCGAGGGGCAGCAGGTTGTTGCTGACGATGAAGTCTTCCAGATCGAGGATCATGGAGCCGGGGCCAAAGGGCTGGATGTCGGACAGCACGTTGAAGCCGAGGGCGCAGGGCAGGGAGAGCAGGAAGACCAGAACGAAGTTGACGGCGACCGCCTTCTTACGGGTCCAACCGAGCACGTCGATGCCGTAAGCCACGATGTTTTCCAGTACGGCGATGACCGTGGTGAGGGCCGCGAAGCTCATGAAGACGAAGAAGAGCATACCCCACAGCTGGCCGCCGGGCATGCTGTTGAATACGTTGGGAAGGGTGACGAATATAAGGCCGGGGCCGGAACCCGCGTCGACGTTGAAGGCGAAACAGGCCGGGAAGATGATAAGGCCAGCCATGAGCGCGACGAACGTATCCAACAGCATGATGTGGATGGACTCGCCGGTCAGGGAACGCTGTTTGCCGATGTAGCTGCCGAAGATGGTCATGGCGCCGATGCCGAGGCTCAGGGTGAAGAACGCCTGTCCCATGGCGGCATAGATGGGTTCCCAAATGCCGTGCTGGAACATCTTGCCGAAGTCCGGCTTCAAATAGAACAGGATGCCCTTTTCAGCCCCCGGCAGGGTGACGGAGCGGAGCACTAGAAAGGTCATGACGATCAGCAAGCAGCCCATCATGATTTTGGTGATGCGTTCGACGCCCCTCTGCAAGCCCATGGAGCAGACAATGAACCCGGCGATGACCGTAACGGCCATCCAGCCGACCTGATCAAAAGGATCGCCGAGCGTCCCGCCGAAAAATGCGCCGATCTGTTCGGGCGTAAGGCCCGAAAGCTGGCCCGAACCCATATACCAGCAGTAGGACAGCATCCAGCCGGTGACGGTCGTATAGAACATCATCAGTACGTAGCAGCCGATGATGCCCCCGTAACCGTACAGATGCCAAAATGTTCCCTTGGGTTCCAGCTTGCGGAAAGCCAGGCCGATGCCCTGTTGGGCGGCACGGCCCACGGAGAATTCCATCACCATGATGGGAAGGCCGAGAATAACGAGAAAAATGAGATAGATGAGGACGAATGCCGCCCCACCGTAGGCTCCGGTGATGAAGGGGAAGCGCCAGACGTTGCCGAGGCCGATGGCGCAGCCGGCCGATAGCAGCAGGAAACCAAGGCGGCTCCCCAGCTTTTCACGTTCAATACCTTGTTCCACTGTTGTTCCTCCTTAGGATGTGGGAGGATGAATAGGTGACTTTTGCGTCTGAGGCAAGCGGAGACTGATAGCCGGAAAACGCTCAGGTTTCCTGTTGTAAGGGGAAAGGCGATACGTTATCGGGGATTAGGCTTTGTCTCCATACCGGGCCCTTATGCCGAAGTGCAGCCGGGGCCGCTGACGGCGCTGCGGCCTCCGGTTTTCGGGGTGACCTGTATCTGCGTCCCGATGCGTTCCTTCAAGGCCGTCACGTGCGAAATCACGCCGATGAGCTTGCCGTCCCGGTGCAGCCCGGCCAGCGTATCCAGCGCGGTGTCCAGCGTATCCTCATCCAGGGTGCCGAACCCTTCGTCGAGGAAAAGGGAGTCCACCCGTACCTTCTTGCTCGCCATTTGCGAAAGGCCAAGGGCGAGAGCAAGGCTCACAATGAAGCTCTCGCCGCCGGAAAGGTTTTTGGTGGAGCGGATTTCCCCAGCCTGATAGCCGTCGATGACGTCGAGTTCCAACGGCTGTTCCTTGCTGCGGAGAAGCAGATACCGGTCGGTCATGCGCCGGAGCTGGCGGTTTGCGTGCTCGATCATGATTTCAAACGTCAACATCTGCACGAAATTGCGGTATTTTTTTCCGTCGGCGGAGCCGATGAGATCGTGCAGATTGTTCCAGCGGCGGCACTCGCGGCGCTGCGCCTCTACCGCCGCCGTGCGTTTCTGATGCGCCAGCTTGACCATATGGTTATCATGGAGCTTCTGCCGCAGGCCGCCGATGGCTTCCTGCTGGTTCTTGAGGGTATCCCGAAGCCTTGCCAGCGTTTCGTCAAGTTCTTCTTGGGTGCGATCCGTTACCTGCTTTTCGCGTTCGGCGGCCAACTGCGCGATCCGGTCGGCCAGGCGCGCTTCCAGTTCGGCCCGCTCCGTGAGCAGCCCCTGTTCCTTCTGGGCCAACGTATTCCGTACCGTTTCCGTGAGGCAGGCATCCCGGTATTCCGTTTCGTCGGCAAAGCCGGTTTGCGAAAGGCGAAGCCGGAAATCCTCTTCCAGCGGCCCAAGCTGCGCCTGGCGTTCCGCGATGGCGCGATCGAGCGTCTCCTTTTTGCTGGTCAGCCCCGCAAGTCCCTGCCTGGCGGCATCGACGGTTTGGCGGACGCTTTCAAGCCGTTTTTCGGCTCCTTCGACGAGCCCGTTGAGCCGTTTTTCTTCCTCATCCGGGGATTTGTCCCCAAACAGTTGCCTCCGGTCGAGCCGCAGCTTTTCCTGCCCCTCCGACAAGGAACGTACCGCCTCCCGCTGCTTGCCCAGATCCTTCCCCATATCGAGGAGCCGGGAAGCGAGATGTTGGGATTCCAACTCCAACGCGCCCATAGTTTGTTGCAAAAGATCGCGCCGTTTTTCCAGAGATGCCCAATGGTCGCGCCGTTCGGATAGGCTGTGGAGCAAGCCCTCCAGCCCGTCCACCGTGAGGCTTTCGATGCCGTAAGGCCGCAGTTCCCGCAAAACGGCTTGGCGCAGTGCCGTGTACTGTTCCAGCAGCGAACACCGCTCTCGTTCGGTGCGCACGGCTTCCTGTTCGGCACTGTCCTTATGGTGGAGGGCGGTTTGCAGGGCCAGTTCCAGCCGGTTCGCTTCGTGCCGGGCCTTCTCCCATGCCGCCATGTCGGCTTGCAGCCCGATGTCCTCCTGTTCGGCCTGCTGCAAGATGCGTTCAGCCAGCCGCCGCTCGGCCTCCGTCGTTTCCCGCAGCCCTTGAAGCGAGAGGGGCAGGGAAGAAGGAAACGGCTGCTCTTGGGGGGCAGGGGGGATGGAGGGATGCGCCAGCGCGGTGAGGCATTCGCGCATGTGCGTTTCGTGTTCGGACAGTGCGGCGGCTTCTTTTTGCAGTTGTTCCGTCACCCATTCCCGTTCGCGCGAAAGCCCGGCGAGATCGCTTTGGAGGGAAGCTAAAGCGGTTCCAGATCGCTTCAGATCATCCTTGAGCCGTGCAAGATGGGCTTCCGGCGCGGCGGGGGCGGGGACGGAAAGTCCGGCAAAGGGATGTTCCGTGGCTCCGCACAACGGGCACGGTTCCCCATTATGGAGATGCCGACGCGCTTCCTCAAAAGCCCGCAGGCGAGAGTATTCGGCCTGTTCCGCTTCCCGTTTTTCATATTCCGCCTCCAGACGGAGGTGCTCTTTTTCGGCGGCTTGCAGGCGCTGCGTGAGTTCGGCCTCATTGCGGGCACGTTTTTCTTGCCGCTGCTCAAGCCCCTTGATTCCCATGAGGCAGGCTTCATAGCGCCGCAGGGCTTCTTCCGCTTTGTCCAGCAGGCCGCTGCGGGTTGCCGCGTCCACAAGGCGTGCCCGCCAGTCGGCGACGTTCCGATCACCCAAGAGCTCCGTCAGCGTTTTCCGGCGCAGGGCAACCGCTTGTTCCAGACGGGCTGTTTCCCGTTCCTGCCGTTCCTTGAGGGCAAGCGCGTTCTTATGCGCTTGGGCCGTCTCTTGCTGGCGGGACAACGCCGTTTCGACGGCGCGCTTCTTTTCGCGTCCCGTTTCGGCCAGTTGGCGCAACTGTCCACAGGAATGCTGTATGGCGGACAGGTTTTCGACAAGCCCCTGATCCGCCGCCGTGCGTTGCAGGGCGGCAAGCACTTCCGTGAGGCCGGTTCGTGTGTCGGCAAGCTGTGCGTTCAGGGTTTGATGGGCCGACTGCGCGGCGGCAAAGGCGTTTTCCCGCTCGGCAAGTTCCCGTTTGAGGGCGGACAGGGCCGTCTCTTTTTCAAGAATTTTGACATCATATTCCCGCACGACGCGGATTGTCCGCAAGCCTTGCTCACGTTCCCGCTTGCCCTGTTCCAGCACTGTCCCTGCTGAAGCGAACGCCGCTTCCGTTTGCCGCAATTCGGTTTCGCACGCGGGCAACGCCTCGGCGTATTCCTTTTGCTGCCGGAGATCCTGCGTCTGGGCATTTCGGAGGGAGACGAGCCCGGCATACGCCCCGGAAAGTTCCAGCGCTTTGTTGGCACGTTCCAGTTGATGACGTTCCGGCTGAAACGCTTCAATCCGTTCCGCAAGCTGCTTCTTGCGGCTTTCCAGCATGGCAAGTTCAGCCTGAAGGGTACGGATGCCCTCCAGCCAGAGCAGGGCCTGTTGCGTCCGGTCGGACTGCCGCGCCGCTTCGGAAGCCTGCTCGATCAAGGAGGCCAGATCCGCATGGAGGCGCTGTTCTTCCGCTTCTTCAAGGAGGTGGATGCCCGCCAGCTCCGCCTCCAGCGTTTCAAGCCTGGTGCGCTCAAGCACGACCCGCGCATGTACGCATTTAGAGATATCCGAATAGACTTCCGTACCCGTGAGCTGTTCCAGAATGGGGGCGCGCTGATCCGCAGGCGCTTGCAGGAACGCGGCGAATCCCCCCTGCGCAAGGAGCATGGAGCGCGTGAATCGTTCGAAATTCATTCCGGTGGCTTCTTCCACCTTGTCGTTCACACCCTGGATAGAGTTCTCGATAAGCCGGCCCGAAGCGGCGTCGGAAAGTTCGCGGCGGGGGGCCTGCAATTCCCCGGAGGCTTTTTTCCTCGCCCGCCTTTGGCCCCAATGACAGCGGAACGTGCCCGCCCGCGTTTCAAAAGTGACTTCGGCGAAGCATTCTCCGGTCTGGCGGGACATGATTTCGTTTTCGCTTTTGGTGACGCGGGGCAGGCGCGGCGTACGCCCATACAAGGCAAGGCACACGGCATCGAGGATGGTCGTCTTGCCCGCACCCGTGGGGCCGGTGATGACGAAAATGCCGTCCGACAGAAAAGCCGGGTGCGTAAGATCGATGGCCCATTCCCCGACAAGGGAATTGAGGTTTTTGAAGCGGATCTGGAGAATGCGCATGGTGTTTCCGTTAGGCGTGAGGGTCTTCTTCGAGAAATGAGGCGACGGTTTCCCTGTAGGCCAGACGGAGATCCGGCCTTTGCTCGTCGGGCACGCCGTGGGCGGCGAGGCAGCGTTCAAACACTTCGTAGACGTCCAGCGCATCCAGCGTGTCGGCATCGTCATCCCGTTCCAGGGCGCGTTCCATGAGCCGGGCGTTCTTGATGCGCAGGACTTCCATGTCCGTTCCCGCCGTAAGCGTTTCGACCCGGTCACGGAGATCGCTGATGAGTTCGCTGCCCGTATAGATGATTTCGAGCCACGGGCGTCCGCCCTCGGCGGCAAGAGCTTTCAGCCGGGATTCGATGGCCTCCCATGCCCCTTCAATGCGTTCCAGCTCCTGAAAAACAGGAACGGGAACGCACTCCACGGATGCCTGACGGCCCGCGAAATCCACAAGGCAGACGCTCTTGGCGCCGCGTTCCCCGAAGCCCATGGGCACGGGGGAACCGCTGTAGCGCCGGGTTTCGGAGCCGCCGATTTTTTGCGGGATATGCAGATGTCCGAGGGCGAGATAGTCGATGGTGTCCGGGAAGCAGTCGGCGGTCACTTGTGCGAGCGATCCGATATAGAGCTGGCGCACGCCGTCGCCGTCGGCGGTCTGGCCGCCCGACGCGAAGAGGTGCCCGGTTGCGAGCACGGGGAGATCCGGGCGCGTCCGGTACGTTTCGGCCTGCGCGCTGACCGCGGCGTAGTGGCGGCGGATGCCGTCGATGAGGTTCCGTTCCTTGTCTTCAATGCTTTCGCCGGCCTCGACCACCCGGATGTCCCGATCCCGCAGATAGGGGACGGCGCAGACGATGAGCTCAGGCTCACCGTCCGGGCCGTTGAGCCGAAGGATTTCGTGTTTGGGGTCGTCCGTGATTGCGCCTACGACATGGACGTTAAGGGCGCGCAGGAGTTCTTTGGGGGCTGTCAGGAAGGATGGCGAGTCATGATTGCCCGCCACTACGACGATGTGGCGGCAGAAAGGCACGACCCGGCAGAGGAAGCGGTAGTAGAGTTCTTGCGCACGGTTGCTTGGGGCGCTGGTATCGAACACGTCCCCGGCGACGATGAGCACATTGACCTGCCGGTCACGGATTGTATCCGCCAGCCAGTCGAGGAAGGCGGAAAAGGTTTCGTAGCGTCTGCGCCCGTAGAGGGTGCGCCCGATATGCCAGTCGGACGTATGCAATATTCGTAAGGACGTTGTTTTCATCTTGAAGGCTCCGTAGCAGGCCTCCGTTGGAGGCCGGTTGCTACAGATAGCCTCTGAGCACGGGGCGGGCAAGCCCCTTACTTGACCGGAGGGGTGGGAACCTTGGGAGCGGCGATGCCGCTGGCCTGTTCCTGTTTTGCCGAATGCCGCTTCTGATATTCTTTCCAGCCCCAATAGCCGCTTCCGGCGAGCAGTGCGGCGAGGCAGGCGACGCCGAACGCCACGGCCCATTTTTTCCAGCGGTTCTGTTTGCGGAAGGGATCGTCAAAGGAGCGGCTGGCATTGGGAGGCAGGGCCGCCGCGTCGGTCAGGCAGGAACCGAGCATGAAATTGATGGGGATTTGGCTGTTCACCGCCCACCCCGATGCGTCAAGGACTGGCCCAAGCGTCCTGCGCCGCAATTTTAGCCACGCAAGGAACATGGAGGGGCCGGATATGCACAGGAAGATCCCCAGGAAAAGCAGGGGGAACTGCCACCACGACAAAGCGAACAACGCCGCCGCGATGCTGGCGAGCGCCGTGCCGATGGCGCCGAGGGCGAGCCCGATAGCCGCGAAGATCCCCATGCTCCGCCCGATGTCGAACGGTTTGGCATCCTTTTGGGTATCCGTGGCTAGTTTTTCAATGGATTTGGAGGCGTCGGACATGAGCGCGGAATCTTTGGACGACGCCAGCTTTTCGAGCTGGTCGGTGATCATGCGCCCGAACCGTTTGTAAGGCGCGAACATGGCTGTACGGATGCTGATGGGGTTATCCACCAGCTTGACCAAAACGGCTTCCCAGCTTTGGCCTTGCGTGTCCACAAAAACGCCGTGCCGCCCCGGTAACAGCAGGTTGGAGTCACCCGCCGTAACCGCAGCGACGATATTCATTTTTTGGCCCGTGTCGAGGCGTGAGCACTCGCAATAGGCAAGGCAGAGATGGCTGGGCTGGGCCTGTGCTGCGTGGCTGGTGATGTCGTCTACGCGCAGGCAGAGATTGCAGCCTCTGCCGTCGATGAACAGCGTGCCGATCTGAAAAGTCGTAGGCCGTGAAAGGGCGTAGAAGTCGCAGAAGGAAACGAAGTTCATCAACAGCCGGTGCAGGTGGTGATGGTAGAGGACGAGGCGCTCCACGTCCGTGAGCGTTTTGAGGTGGCCCGCCGCCTCTTCGTCCTGTTGCGCCAACGTCTCGAAACGGGAGGGGAGATCGCTGGAGAGCAGTTCTTCAAGCCGTTCCATGCCGAGTTGTTCCACGCCGCTTTCGGGTTTGCGGGCAACCAGTTCCGCATACGGGGCGAAACGCGTTTTGATGGCTTGCCATTTATCGGAGGTCAGCTCGTCCCGTACGCCAAGGAGGGGAACGGCAATCGTATCTTTCAGAGCGATGATCTGATCGCGCCATGCGGGGTTGAGGCCTTTTTCAAGAGGAAGCGGCTGATCCGCCGCGATATGCGCGAGGGGCAGTTCGCGCATGGCCTCGTCATTCGTATTGAGGTCGTGATCGACAAGCTGGGCAAAAACCGTTTCCGGGGCATTGAGCGCATCCGAGGCCCGAACGTCAAAGGCGACAAGTCGACAGCGCGTGAAGTAGTCATCGATTTTGGATTGGACGGACTGGAAAACCCGGAAGGCCGTGTCCGTGCCGGAACCAAGCGGAAACGTGTCCGCATAGGCCGCAAGCTCGTTGAACCACGCCTTGTAATCCTGTATGTTGCGCATAAATGTTTGGGCCAGTTCAAGCGTGGCGCCTTGCTGGCCTCCAACATCGGTCGCTCCGCCCGTGGTTGTGATGATGTCTTCGATGAAGCGGTTCATATCGGGAGCGAAGGAAGGGTGCGGCGTCATCACCCCGTCGCCGTTGAAGGCCGTCTGTGTCGCCGCGTCAATGGCTCCCATCACATCTTCCTGTGTGAGGGGCCCCTCTTTTCCGTTTTGCGTGAGGATACGGCTTGCGGCGGCATACAGCAGGCGGCCTTCATCCGTATCCTGCCTGATTTCCTCAAGAGCCAACCCCGGACGGCTTTCGGCCAGCAGCGCGGGATCGCTGAGACGGGCTACAGTCCAGCGTACGGCATCAAGGACTTCCTGAATGCGGATGCGTCCGTCTTTGTCGGCGTCAAGCAGTTCCAGCGTCCGGGCGTCAAACTGGAGCTTGTCGATGGGGCAACTGAGTGCGACCCAGAGCTTGGGGTCAAGCTCGTCGAGGTGCAGCAATTCTTCAGGCGTCCGCAAGGTCACCTGATCCAGGCCGCCGATTCTGTGAAACTTCCAACTGAAGGCCGCATGATTGGGCATGGCGTTCTCCTCTAAGTGTAATGTCCTTTTGGCTGTAGCCCGGATCGGGGATGTTTCAAATGAAAATGTGCGGCGGGGGTGCGTGCGGGGCGTAGCCTTTTGGACAAAGAAGACGTACAAACAGAAAATCTCACCTCAATGGAGGGGGAGTTTCCTGAAAAGGCATAACCGAAACCTAAAGGATATGACGATGCCGAAATTGCAAGCGGCGCGAGTGACGCAATGCGGATTAGATTTCGCGGTGGTGCTGGTCGACCCCAAGCTGTTTCTGAACTCCAGCGAACTGGAAGCGTTTTCGGAACGCGCCCAAGCCCTCTTTCCCGGCGTTCCGGTAGCGATGTTGAGTTACGATGATCTCAAGGTGACCCGCTATCACGGCCCGGATGATGTTGTGGCCTTCCTCAAGCAGGTGCGTGTGGTCAGCCTGCCGTGGGTTGAATACACCATCGGTGAATAAGTTGAAGGGGCCGGATCGTTTCGGCCCCTTTCTATTGTTTATTGGCTGTGTCATAGAAAATGGTTGACGCTTTTTTCCTTGAAGTTCCAAAGGAATAACCAACAGAATGCCTTAGCGTTGGATTCCGCAATAGGAAAACTGTATAAAAAAGCTGTATTTTCACCGCACTACATAGGAAATGGTTGATGCCTTATTTCTCCAAAATTCCAAGGGAATAGCCAATAAAATCCCCCAACCAGAGAATCCGCCAACGGAAAGCTTGGAGAAAAAGTCTCTATTTTCACCATACTGTGGAGATAAAACAGCCACATTCTAACAGAGACAGAGCCTTTCTCTTTAAAAAGCGGCTTCAAGGCTGGAAAGGGGAGAAAGGGAGGAAAAAGCGTGCCGTTATCGCTTGTTGAGGGAGAACCGGGAAGCACGCCGCCGAAGCGGCAGCCTCCCGGATTCCGAGGATATGACGTTGCAGGGCGAGCTAGTCGGCGAGCTTCTTGCCGATGAGTCCGAGAACCGTGCTAAGAAGCATGAAAGCGGCGCAAATGAGGATAACCTTCAATCCGAGATCCATAAGAACTCCTTGTCGTTTTTCAGGGAAGGGCGAAGTGTCCCGCCAAGGCGGGGCTAGCCGCCTCGCGGCTCCGGCACGCCCTTTTGGCGGCGTCCCTGACCGTGGGAAATGTGCGTTATCCGCAAGCCTTGATAGTGGAAACGAAGGAGATCCGATGGAAGGGCGGCGCGCCGGGGAGTGGCAGCATGCCACGGATTTCAGCAAGCTTGGGCAGGAGGAGATCCGCCCATGAGAGCGTCCTGAGCGAGCGCGTGCAGAGCGGATAGAGCAGGAGGAAAAGCAGGGCGAGGAGTGGGAACCCTGTTTCCCTGTTGAGTCCCCGTTCAGGGAGAAGAACCTTATTTGTTCGGATAATGGCGGCGACCTGCTCCGTTTCGAGGGGCAGGTATTCACTGGGGGAGAGGCTTATTGTGATGAGAGTGTCAAAAGAAGCATTTGCCCTCGGCACGTCAGGCGTGCAGAACAGCGTAAGCAGCATCAGTATGCTCAATAAACTCTTGATAAAGAGCCTGTTCTTGGCAAAGGGGAACAACGTCATGAGATCCGCCGTTAGGTTTGATTTGAGCATAACCCACGCAGGATAACAGGTCAATAGCCTAGGAAAAAAGCTATGTTACCTCTTTCAAAAAATGTTGCTCTTAATAGTGAAATAAAGAGTAATGAAGGGCGTTGTGAAGGCTGGAGCGGGAAAGGGGGCGAGAGGGGAGTGGCTCTTGTCCGGGCCGTGGGATACGCTTTCAGGGCGGATTGCCAAGGCTTTGGGGATGGCTTAAGGAAGGGGAGACATCTCTCTAACTATTTGTACAACATAGCTTTTTTACAGGATATAGATATGGGGCTTTTGAAGGGGCATGTGCTGCGGAACCCGCACCTGTCGTTACGGCGTGAGTGGCATACCCTGTTGGCCGCCACCCTCGGCACCTTGTTGACGTGTTTCGCGGTCGTCGGGCTGACGGTGCCGTATCAGTTCGCGGGCGGCGGCGTGCTTGGGCTTGCTTTGATCAGCAATTATGCGTGGGGGATATCCCCGGCATGGGTGCTCAGTATCGGCAACGCCGTCCTGTTGCTGTGGGGCTGGAAGGCGCTGTCCCTCCGGTTCGCGCTCTGGACGTTGTACGTGACGGCCCTGACCAGCGTGGCTATCCCTGCCTTCGAGCTGTTCCAGTATCCGGTTATCGGCAATACCATCCTCGCTGCGCTGCTGGCCGGGGCGGTGGGCGGGGTGGGCTTCGGGATGCTTTTCCGCGTGGGGGCGTCCAGCGGCGGGACGGATGTCATCGTCATGGTGGCCCGGAAGCGCTGGGGCGTGGATATCGGGTCAATGTCCTTTTATATCAATGTGGTTATCCTCTTCGCGTCCTTTGTGGTCGTGGATATCGAAAAGATCCTCATGGGCGGGCTTTTGCTGTACGTGGAGACGGTGACCATCGACAGGGTATTGAAATCATTCGACAGGCGCAGCCAGGTTTTGATCATCAGCAAGCGCACGCAGGACATCGCGGACTTTATCCTCAAGGAGCTTGATCGTTCTGCGACCGTCATCCCGGCGAAAGGGGCGTATTCTGATCGGCCCCATGACATGCTGCTTGTCGTGCTCACCCGGCGGCAGACAGTAGATTTGCGGCGGTATATCGCGGAAATCGACCAGGAAGCGTTCCTTATTTTCTCCGATGTGACGGAAGTGGTGGGGCTCGGCTTCAAAAACTGGGAGTGAGGCGGTACGGGCGCATGGCGCGTCGAATCAACATGCCGGGCGAGCCGGGGCCGTTTGGTTCCGCCCGTTCCCCCGCTTATCTTCTTCTCGGCGCTCGAAACGTCTCCTCGGACTGCTTTCCCCGAAAGGGAGTGCTTGTGCTCAGGCAGTGCCATGTACTGGATCGCGCATGGCTTTCCCAAAAGGTTGTGTCATAGAAAAAAGTTGATGCTTTATTTCTTGAAATTCCGAAGGAATAATCAATAAAATGTCCCAAGCACTGAGTCAATCAACGGAAAACTGGAGAAAACATCTGTATTTTCACTATACTGTGGAGATAAAACAACCACCTGCTATGCCAGAGCCTCCCAAAAAAGATGGATGTTGCCTATGGCGAAGTGCATTAAAATCAGATAGATATCTTATATAGCTGAGCTCCAAGACCTTTTTCCATCCTTGCCGCTGTTCCGTTCCCTGCCGCCCGCTGCGTGTGGCCTCTCCATCTTCCTCCTAGGAGACATTCTTCCGCCGCATCCTGGGGGTGGAAACCGCCGTTACAGTTTCTTCTTGGGATATATTGCGAGCGGGGGAAGCGGCTGAGGGGATGGAAGAAATCCTCTCCAACCTTGGCGCAGGGCATACAGGGAAGCGGGGAGGGCCGCTTGACAGCCCGGAATGTTAGTTATACTAACTCACGCGCTGCGGGGATTCCCTGCCCGCCCGCCGGGTTCGCGGGGGGCCCCTCCGCCAGCTTGCAATGTCAGGACTCCCCGCGCGGCTCCCCGCCGGGGCGGAGAGGGCAAAACGTTTTTCTTTCAGGATGGACGGCATGACGGCGAAACCGGGTACCACTTCCACGGCGGACCGCATCCTTGATGCGGCCATCGGGCTCATGAATACGAAAGGCTACAACCCCGTGTCTGTACGGGAAATCGCCAAGGCCGTCGGCCTCAGCGAGATGACCGTGTTCCGGCATTTCCCTTCCAAGTACGCCATGCTGATGGCGGCCATGCGCCGGGCGCCGTATGCGGAAATGATCGAGGACGTCTTCACCACGCATGTCCGCTGGGAGCTTGAGCACGACCTGCGCCATTTCATGCGCCGCTACATGGACATCGCCGAGCAGCGGATCGGCATCTGGCGGATTTATTTCAGCGCCATCGGGCAGATCGACGAGCACAGCACGGAGCTGGTCAGCGACGTCACCTCGTTCCGCGAGCGCCTGCGGGCGTATTTCGAGGAGATGATCCGGCGCGGGCACATCCGGCAGCTGGACAGCCTGTATGTTTCCTCGCTGTTTTGGAACCTCATTTTCGGCTTCGTCATGACGCTGGTGATCGGGCGCAAGCGCCCGGGGCTGGTCCGGGACGAATACATCGAAAACGCGGTGTCCGTATTCATCGGCGGCGTTGCCCCGAAGGAAGGCGAAGCATGGCGGTAAGCGTCAGAAAGCCCGTGCTGTATGCGTTCGGCGTGGTTTTGTGTGCGGGGATCATCGGCGGCATCTGGCTGTGGTACCGCACCCACTGCGTCCTGATCACCAACGACTCCCGCATTGAGGGGACGCTCGTCAGCGTGGCTTCCCGCCTGTCCGACAGGGTGGTGCAGGTCATGGTGAACGAGGGCGACACGGTGCGCAAGGGGCAGGGGCTCGTGCGCATCGACAGCCGCAGCGTCATGGCCCGCAAAGCCAAGGCCGAGGCCGCGCTCGAGCTTGCCAAGGCCCGCTGGGAGGACGCCAAGGCCGGGTTCCGGCGGCAGGAGATCATGGCGGCGCAGGCCCATCTGGATCAGGCGCAGGCCATGCTGGAGCGGGCGGGGCGCGACTTCCGGCGCATGGAGCAGCTTGCCCGCAACGACGGCGGGGTGACGCAGGCCGACCGGGACGCCGCGAGTTCCGCCTACCGTGCGGCGCAGGCCAACGTCGCCGCCGCGCAGGAGGAGCTTGCCCTCAAGAAGGAAGGCTCGCGCCCGGAAGTCATCCGGGCCGCCGAAGCTCAGGTCATGCAGGCGCAGGCCGAACTCGACGAGATCAACGTGCTGTGCCAGGACAGCGTGATCCCTTCCCCGGTCAACGGCGTCGTGGCCCAGAAGCTCGTGAGCGCCGGGGAACTGGTGGCGGCGGGGCAGAAGCTGTTTACGCTCGTCAATACCGACGACATCTGGCTCAACGCCCGCATCGAGGAAACCCGCATCGGGCAGATCCGCGTGGGGCAGGACGTGACGTTCACCATCGACGGCTATCCGGGCCGCACCTTCTCCGGGCGCATCTATGAGATCAACCCGGCGGCGTGCTCCGTGTTTTCCCTGATTTCCACCGAGAACGTCGCGGGCTACTTCACCAAGATCATGCAGCGCGTCCCGGTGAAGATTTCCCTGCCGCGCCTCGACAGCCCGGAAACGGACCCCGGCGAGCCCGAGGTGGTGTTCCGCATCGGGATGCAGGGAACCATTGAAATCCAGCTCTAACGCGGCGGCCCGGAAGGTGATGCCATGCCTGTTTCCCTGATTGCGGCGGGGGACGCCCTCGCCCGTTTCTTCGCCGCGCCGGAAATCGGCTCGGTCCCGCACCGGAGCGCCCGGCAGGGCATCCTGATCCTTGTGGCCTTCATCGGCGGGATGCTGCCGATTTCCAACATGGCCATGCTCAGCTCGGCCTATCTGGCGCTTTCCGGCGACTTCAACGCGGATCTCATCGACCTCGGGCGGCTGGCGCTCGGCAACCTCCTGATCATGGGGCTGGTGCAGCCGCTGGTAAACCACATCCATGCCGGGCTCGGCCTGCGCGGGGCGCTCTTCCTCGCGCTCTGCGTGGTGTCCGTGGCCGGGGTGGGGGCGGCCTCTTCCGGCTCGCTCACCGAAATGACCCTGTGGTACGCGCTGGCGGGGTTCGGGGGAGGGCTGTTCCTGAGCCTTTCCGCGCGCATCCTGTTTGTGGTCGTGCCCCCGGAATCGCGCAGGCTCATGATGGCGATCTGGAGCTTCTTCATCGGGTTCGGGTCCAACCTGAGCCCGCTGCTCGGCGGGTTCCTTGTGGAGTTCCTGACGTGGCACTCCCTGTTCCTGCTCTCGCCCGTAGTGGCGCTGCCGTGCCTCGTGATCCTCTTCTCCCTGCTGCCGGACAGTCGCCCCGCCGGGATGCCGCCGTTCGACTGGTGCTCGTTCGCCTTCCTCATCGCCTTCGCCGTGCCGACGCTCATCGTCGTGTGCTACGGGCAGACCTTCGGCTGGAACTCCTCGTTCATCCTGATCATGATTTTCTGCGCCGTCTCCGCGCTGTTCCTGTTCCTCGTCTCCTGCCTCAGCGCCGAGGCCCCGCTCCTGCACCTGCGCAACCTGCGCATCAAGGGCGTGGGGCTGGCGGTCATGGCGGCGCTCCTGCTCGTGATCAGCCATGTGGGGATGCGCATCCAGATGATCCTGTTCATGCGCAACGTGCTCGGCTACCCGCCGTCGGAGATCGGGCTCATGTTCCTGCTGCCGCTGTGCGTGTTCGTGCTGACGGTCGTCCCGACGGGCATCATGGTCGCCACGCACGGCAACCCCAAGCCCTTCCTCCTGGCCGGGATCGCCTGCATCGCCGGGGCCGGGCTCCTGCTCTCGCGGCTCGACGCCAACGCGGACTGGTGGCACATGGCGGTGCCGCTGGCCCTGCGGAGCTTCGGCTATGCGATGGGCAGCGCCTCGGCCACGCCCTTCCTGCTGCGCAACGTCCCGCCGGAGAAGCAGCCGCAGACGCTCCCGGCCATCAACAGCGTGCGTTTCTTCAGCATGTGCGTGTGCATGGGGTCGATCACCACCCTGAGCGTGCTCCTCAACAAGTGGTATTTCGCCCTCATCGCCGCGCAGGTGACGCAGGGCTCCTCGGCGGCTTCGGCTTCCATTTCGCGCTGGTCGGCGCTGTTCGCCGGGCAGGGGCTCTCGCCCTCCCAGTCCCGGCACGACGCGCTCCTCATCGTGTCCTCATCCATCAAAAAGCAGGCGTCCGTGTTTACCTTCGATCATCTCTTCCTCATCCTGTCGCTGGTGGCGTGCGTGGCTTTCGTGTGCGCCCTCCTGAGCCGCCGCGTGGACCCGCACCCCCATGCCGTGCGCGCCCATGCCCGGAATAGCCTGTCCCGCCTGTGGGCCGCCGTCCGGTCGCGGCTGCCGCGTCCCGCCTTCCCGCTGGCGGGGCTGCTCCTGTGCTGCCTGCTGGCGGCGGGGTGCACCCTCGGGCCGGACTACAAGCGCCCGGATCTGGATCTGCCCGCCGCTTCCGTTGCGGCGGACGAGCCCGGCGCGCTGTTCACCCGCGAACGCTGGTGGGAAGTCTTCCATGACGACACCCTGAACCGCCTTGAGGAGGCGGCCCTCGCGCACAACAGCAATCTGGCGCAGGCGATGGCCCGGGTCGAGGAGGCAAGCGCGGCGGCGGGCGTCGCCTTTGCGGATCGCCTGCCTGCCGTGGGCCTGCGGAGCCAGGACGGCAAGCGCCTGATGACGGAAGGGGAGGAGCTCACGCACCACTACGCCTCGCGGACGCAGGAGGCGTACAAGGCGGTCGGGTTCCTGAGCTTCGAGCTTGACCTGTGGGGCAAGTACCGCCGTCTGGACGAGGCCGCCCGCGCCGAGCTGCTGTCGACCGAAGCCGCCCGCGACACGATCCGGCTGGCGGTGGCCTCGGAAACCGCGCTGGCGTATTTTCAGCTCCGCACCTTGCAGGAGCAGGAACGGATCGCCGCCGACATGCTCAAGTCCTACGAGCGGACGTGCAAGGTCTATGAGACGCGCTACCGCCTCGGGCAGTCGCCGGAAACCACGCTGCGGCGGTTCGCTGCGGAACGCGACAAGACGCAGGCGCAATTGTATGATCTGGAGGAACGGCGCATCCGCTGCGAAGGCGCGCTTGCCGTGCTCGCGGGGTTCAGCCCCGCCGGGATCGTGGACGGGGCGGGGCGGGCCTTTCAGGAAGGCCGGACGCTCGGCGAACTGGCACCGCCGCCGGACGTGCCCTCGGGCATCCCTTCGGATCTGCTCCAGCGCCGCCCGGACGTCCGCTCCGCCGAAGGCCGCCTCATGGCCGCCAACGCCCGCATCGGCGCGGCGCGCGCGGCGTTCTTCCCGTCCTTCTCGCTGACGGCGGAGGGGGGCTACTCCTCGACGCATCTGGATCGGGTATTCCTCGATCCGGCGCGGATATGGAGCATCATGGGCGGGCTGGCGCAGCCGCTGTTCGAGGGCGGCAGGCTCACGGCGAAGCAGCGCATGGCGGAGGCCAAATACGAGGAAGCGCGGGCGGCCTATGTGGGGAGCGTACAGAACGCCTTCACGGAGACGCGCGACGCCCTCGCCGGGAACCGCATCAGCCGCAAGGCGCTCGCCGCCTGCACGGAGCGGGTGAAGGAGCTTGCGCGCAGCAACGAGATCATGGAAAAGCAGTATGATGCTGGCCTGAGCAGCGTTATGGACCTGCTCGACGTGCGCCGCCAGCTCTTGGCCGCCCGGCAGGAACAGGCCGAGGCGCGCCGCCGCCAGCTCGCCGCCGTGGTCGGGCTGTGCAAGGCGCTCGGCGGGGGCTGGACGGAAGCGAAGGGGTTTGAATGAGGCATTGGGGAAGGGAACCCTTCGGAAGGGATTCCCTTTCCCCTCCCGAACCAGCCTGCCTGCGCCTTCCGCCGCACGGGGCTTCCGTTCCGTTGCCGTCCCGGAATGTCCCGCCGGGGATGCGCCTTCCCGTGGGCTTTCGGCCGGGGAGGGGGCGGGCCGCCGGGTTCCGGGGAACGGGAACGTTCCGGCGTGGAAGGGCAGCGGCCCGCGTGGGGGAGGCTCTATCTGTCGAGGTTCAGGAAGATGGTCTTGGTTTCGGTGTACTGGTCGTGGGATTCGCGGCCCTTGTCCTTGCCGCCGAACCCGGAGAGCTTGTAGCCGCCGAAGGGCGTGGTGTTGTCGCCCTCGCTGAAGCAGTTGACGGAGACGGTGCCCGCCTTGAGCGCGCGGGCGTACTTGTGGGCCTTGGTGACGTCCTCGGTGAACAGGGTGGCCTGCAAGCCGTATGCGGTGGCGTTGGCGAGCCCTACGGCTTCCTCGTCGCTGTCGGCGGGGAGGATGGCGGTGACGGGGCCGAAGATTTCCTCACGGACGATGGTCATGTCCGGGGTCACGCCGTCGAAGATGGTGGGCGGGATGAACAGCCCGCTGCCGATGGCGAGGGGCGCGCCGCCGGTGAGGACATGCCCGCCTTCGGCCTTGCCCTTCTCGATGTAGCCCATGATGGTTCTGAACTGGCCTTCGCTCACGATGGAGCCGAGGTTGTTCTCGGGATCGAGCGAAGGCCAGTTCAGAACCATCAAGATC